>JAPKZR010000017.1 GCA_026393695.1 Actinomycetota bacterium | reverse complement strand
TGTTCGCTGTCTTTCAGATCTTCTTCTTGACCGGGCTCGTGATCTACTACATCACACAAGCCATCTTCCGAATTGGTCAAAACGTCTATATCACCAAGCGTTTCTACGGTGGTGAGGAATCTCTGGGCCACCAGGCGCACGCCGCCGGCGAGCGGGCCCGTGAGGAAGCAAAAAAGAGCGGTGGCGCGGCCGCCGTCACAGGTGGTGGCATGTTTGCGCAGGCCAAGCGTGATGCGCAGGCAAAGCGCGAGGCGCTCGAGGCTGCAAAGAAGCCTGCTCCGCAGACGAGTAAGCGGGTCACCCCGCCCAAGAACAAGCCGACCCCCAGTTCGGGTCGGCCACAGCGTCCAACGGCGTCTGGCCGTCCCGGCGCACCGGCGCGGCCCAAGCCACCGAAGAAGTAGCACAGAGTTGCGGTCGCATGTGCGGCCACCTATTTGATTGGACCACAATATGCAGTGGGTAGAAACCACCGGTAAGACAACCGAAGAAGCAAAAGGGCTGGCACTTGACCAGCTCGGAGTAGCCGAAGACGATGCCGAGTTCGACATTCTCGAAGAGCCGAAGACCGGATTATTTGGACGAGTCAAGGGTGAGGCCCGAGTTCGAGCCCGCGTACGCCCGACAGCGGTGCGACCAAAGGTCGAACGGCGTGACCGGCGCAACGGCCGCGAGCAGGGCGAACGGGCTTCGGCCGGTGCCGATACTGCTACGGTGAGCACACCAAAGAGCGAACCTGCCGCACGGCAGCGCAACAAACCACAGCAGCGTCGCGAACCAGCGGCAAAGCTACAGCGAGAGGAATCCATCGTGAGCGCAGAGCAGGTTGGGGTAGAGGCCAAGAAGTTCCTCACTGAATTGGTCGATGCATTCGGACTCGACGGAACAGTCGATCTTCGCACCGACGGTGACGATCTTGAGTTGACCGTCAGTGGCGCCGATCTCGGCCTGATGGTGGGCCCTCGTGGCAACACCTTGACCGCCGTCCAAGATCTCACCCGCGTTGCTTCACAGCGTCGCCTGGGCGATCACGACACTCGCTTGCGCGTTGATGTCGGCGGCTACCGCGAGCGTCGCCGTGAGGCTCTGTCACGTTTCGCCACTCAGATCGCCGAGCAGGTTGTCTCGTCGGGCGAGGCGCGTGCACTCGAGCCAATGTCATCGGCCGATCGTAAGGTCATCCACGATGTGCTCACCGAGTACGCCGGAGTCGTCACCCGTTCAGAGGGTGAGGATCCGAACCGTCGGATCGTCATCGCTCCAGCGAATGACTGAAGACACAGAACTCCTCGCAGTTCTTGAATCGTTGCGTGAGCGCGGCGCGCTGGGTGAAGTTTCACTTCCCGCCGCCGTGGCTCACGCTGATTTGTTTCTAGCGGCAATTCCGAGCGACTGCGCTCGCCTCCTCGATCTCGGATCGGGTGGAGGCCTTCCGGGCTTGGTACTCGCGAGTCGCTTGACGAATACGTTCGTCGTGCTCACCGATCGCCGCGAGCGTCGGATGGATCTGCTTCGACTCGCGTCGGCCCGTCTGCGCATCGATGCCCGGGTCTCGGTACGTACGGGCGACGTGGTCAACCTGGCCCGCGACCCTGACTTACGGGGCACCTTTGATGTGGTGACGGCGCGTGCCTTCGGCGAACCGCTCTGGACCCTTTCGTGCGCAGTCCCCTTCCTTGCATCCGGCGGTGTAGTCGTGATCTCTGAACCCCCACTCGTTGACGAGGCCACACGTTGGCCGGCTGACGAAGTTGCCAAACTGGGTCTGAAGGCTTCCGAGCAACAGTTTGCTCATGTGAAGCGTTTCGAACTCCTGTAGCCCAACACCCCGACTCTCTGAGCAGGGATGATGTGTACGGCTCGAGTGTTTCACGTGAAACAAACAGGCGATCCAGGAGTCAGAATGTTTCACGTGAAACAGCCCGCAAAGCCTTGACCAAGGGTCGCAAGCCGGTAGTCTTCGATCAACGACATCGCGAGCCGGCCGTCCGGTGTGTAGCGAGTCGGGTGAATGGTCCCAGCAATCATGGGCACCGCATCGTTGCCGTGTCGGCTTCCAGCCGAACCCAGGCGCCACGCGAGGGGAGACCAATTAGATGGAGTCCGTGACAGAACACGGAGAAGTAGCAGCCACCGAGAATCCGGTGGATACGGTCGAAATGGCCATGTATCCCCTGCCTCGAATCATGGCCGTTGCCAATCAAAAGGGTGGGGTGGGAAAAACCACCACCACTGTCAACCTCGGGGCTTGTTTGGCCGAACTTGGGTTTCGTACCTTAGTGATCGACCTCGATCCTCAGGGCAATGCGTCCACCGGCTTAGGTATCGACAATCGTGGGCTCGAGACATCGATGTATCACGTGATCATGCATGAGGCGCCGCTCGAGAACTGCATCGAACCAGCGGCAGTGAAGAACTTGTTCGTTGCTCCGTCGAGCCTCGATCTGGCCGGAACCGAGATTGAACTGGTTCCAGCCTTCAGCCGAGAGAATCGGTTGAAGCGGGCCATCGAAGCGGTTCAAGACGATTACGACTATGTACTCATCGACTGTCCCCCATCGCTGGGCCTACTCACCGTGAATGGTTTGACGGCGGCCACCGAAGTGTTGGTGCCGATTCAGTGCGAGTACTACGCGCTCGAAGGTCTTGGTCAGTTGTTGCGCAACGTCGATCTGGTGCGCCGCAACTTGAATCCCACACTGACTGTCAGCACCATCGTGTGTGTGATGTACGACGCCCGCACCAAGCTGGCTGATCAAGTGGTGAAAGAAGTTCGCGAGCACTTTGGTGACAAAGTGATGCGCACGGTGATTCCACGTACGGTTCGGTTGTCCGAGGCGCCGTCGTTTGGACAGCCGATTACTACGTTCGATTCCAGTTCGCGTGGCGCAGTTGCGTATCGCATGGTCGCAAGGGAGGTGAGCGCTCATGGCACGCCTCGGGGGACTCGGTAAAGGACTTGGAGCACTCATCCCGTCAGATTTGGCGGGGGACCCATCGATCGACACAGATCGGGCACGCCTGCTTGAGGTGCCGATCGAGTCGCTCTCGCCAAACCCACATCAGCCACGCGTTCATTTCGATGAGGAGTCGCTAGCTGAGTTGGCAGCGTCGATCGCTGAGATTGGTGTGTTGCAGCCGGTGCTGGCTCGCGACATGGGTGACGGCACCTATCAGCTCGTCGCCGGCGAACGGCGTTGGCGTGCGGCTCGCCGCGCCGGCTTACAGACGATCCCGGCGGTTGTTCGCACCACCGACGATCTCAGCTCGGTCGAGCAGGCATTGGTCGAGAACTTGCATCGCCAAGATCTCACTCCGCTCGAAGAGGCTGCGGCCTATCAGCAGTTGATTGAAGACTTCGGGTTGACCCACGAGCAAGTATCGAGTCGGGTTGGCAAGAGTCGCTCAACCATTACCAACATGCTTCGCTTGTTGTCGTTACCACCAAGCATTCAGCACTTGCTCGCCGATGGCCGGTTGTCGGCCGGCCACGCTCGAGCGTTGCTGGGTAGCCCTGATCGTGCGTTCCAGGAGCATCTCGCCAAGCGGGCTGTTGCCGAAGCATGGTCCGTTCGTGCCGTTGAGGACGCAATCCGCGATCGTCAGGCAGGATCTACCGAGGGCGCAGCGGCCGCTGTGACTGATGTCACACAAAGCGATGGTGCTGGGCTCACGCCTGTTACACGGCTCCGCCCACCCGGTCTTCTCGAGCTCGAGCATCTGTTGGCCGAACACCTCGACACGCGGGTGGCGGTCTCGATGGGTGCCAAGCGCGGCAAGGTCTCGATTGAGTTTGCCGATCTCGAAGATCTTGAACGCATCTATCGGCACATGGTCGAGGGTTCGCCCGCAGCGGGCAGCTAACAACTATCCGCGCGAATCACCCGATTCGCGACCCTCACCTTTGTGTTCAACTCGCGCGTGAGGGTTACGCACATCGTGTGTACAGAGCTGTGGATAAACCCTCAACTGTGACTGGCGACACACAGCAAAAGCTCGCGTCGTAGCAGCTCAGAGTGGGTCTTGGAACCACTGCTCGATAGCCACACGTACGAGCTCGGCGATGTTGATGGCGTGGTCTGTCACGTTGCGCACGTCGCCAAACGAGATGAGCACCGCTGGCATGCGCGTTTCGCGCAGCACCTGTAGGCGCATCCCGGTTGCGGCATGCGGGCTTGTGTACAACGTGTCAAGACCAGTGGCGATTCGTTCGGCGAGTGATCGACCGCCATGCGACTCGAACGTGGGAACTGCGTAGTAGCAAATTCGTGTGGGACCGTCGGCCAGTGTGTCGAAACCTACGTACAGATCGGCAGTGAACTGGTTGGCGGCGGTGGCCTGCGTGATGGCGTCTGTTTCGTCGACCGACATCACGATGGTGCCCCGGCGACGAAGATCTCGTACCAGTGCTCGGGTGAGGGCGCTGAGTCCACCAAATTGGCCGACCACCACGCGTCGACCGGCGAGCGAGCTTGAACTGGTGCGCAATCGCTCGCGTTCGCGCACAGTTGCAATTCCTGGACCGTGCCCGGTCTGACTGCTGACGCGGTCGACGGCTTGAATGGTGTCGATGCCGCATGTGCCGTCGGCGAGCAGACCGCAATTGCCCTGAAACTCTTCGATGGCGGCGGCGGTGAGCGGACCCAGGATGCCGTCGACTCGACCGCAGTCGAATCCAAGCCGGCCGAGACGGGTCTGCAGATCGGCGACGTCATCGCCGCGCAGGTTGGGAGAGGTGAGGAACAGCAGCCGATCACCGAGACGCCACGAGGCTTCTACCAGGGCAGCCCACGTGGCGTGATCGCAAATACCATCGATGGGTATGCCCCGTGCTTGTTGAAAACTGCGCACGCACCCTTCGGTGACAGCGCAATACACGCCCGGCTGGCCACCGGCCGCAGGGGAGAACCCGGCAGCACTGAGGCGGCGTTGAAGATCGCGGATGGCCTCGTCGTGCTGACCAGGGGTCAGAGGGAGCTGGCCAGGAATTCGTCGAGCTCCTGCATCAGTTGGCCCTTGCCCTTGGCGCCAACGAGGCGCTTGGCGATGACACCACGGTTGAACACGAGCAACGTGGGGATGCTCATCACGTTGTACTTCATGGCCAGGTCAGGGTTCTCGTCGACATTGAGCTTGGCGATGGTGATCTTGCCGGCCTGCTCTTGGGCGATTTCTCCCAAGATGGGGGCGATCAACTTGCATGGTCCGCACCACTCGGCCCAGAAATCGACCACGACGGGCACATCGGCCGCATTGATGGTCTCGTCAAAGGTATTGGTGGTGAGAGTAACGATGCCTTCAGCCATGGGGGCTTCCTTTCAACGGAATCCGTAGTGTAGCGAACCTAACCTCACGATGATGCCGGACATTCCCGGCTCGTAGAGATAGTGCGAGATCGTGGTGATTGTGCTCAGTGAACGTTGGCTTCGAGCCAACGCTCGGCGTCGATTGCTGCCATACAACCCGAGCCCGCGGCAGTGATGGCCTGACGGTAGGTGTGGTCTTGTACGTCGCCGCACGCGAAGACGCCATCGATGTTGGTGTAGGTAGATCCGGGCTTGGTGATGAGGTAGCCGTTGTCTTCCATATCGAGCACGCCGCTGAACAGATCGGTGTTCGGACGGTGGCCAATGGCAACGAACAGACCGGTAACTGGCAGGAGGGATTCTTCGCCCGTGATGACGTTGCGAACCATTGCGCCTTCGAGCTTGTCGGTGCCTGCCAGATCGGTGACGGTGGTGTTCCAGAGCATTTCGATCTTGGGATTGTTGAAGGCCCGATCTTGCATAATCTTTGATGCGCGCAGGCTGTCTCGGCGATGGATGAGCGTGACCTTTGAGGCGAACTTGGTGAGGAAGGTGGCCTCTTCGATGGCGCTGTCGCCGCCGCCGACTACGGCGATTTCTTGGCCTCTGAAGAAGAAACCATCGCAGGTGGCGCAGGTAGATAAACCATGTCCGAGCAGGCGTTCTTCGGCCTCAAGGCCAATCATCAGCGACTGTGCGCCGGTGGAGACAATGATGGAATCGGCGGTGTATAGATCGTCGCGGACCCAGACTTTGAATGGGCGTTGGCTGAAGTCGATGGCCGTGACCTTGGCCGTAATGAACTCGGCACCGAAACGTGCGGCCTGTTCGCGAAAGCGACCCATCAGCTCGGGGCCCATGATGCCCTCAGGGAAGCCCGGGAAGTTCTCGACCTCGGTGGTGAGCATCAGTTGGCCACCGGGCTGATCGCTGGTGCTGCTCAACTCGCCTTCGATGACCAGTGGCGTGAGGTTGGCGCGCGCGGTGTAGATAGCTGAGGTGAGCCCGGCGGGACCTGACCCAATGACAACGACTGGATGGTGGCTCATGATGTGGCCTCGGTGCTGTCGAGACGCTTACGCATCAGGATCAAGCCAGCGACACCGAACACAACGCCGAGGCCAAGGTACGACACCCACACGGCGTCGCTATGGGTGAGTGGCCACTCGAGGATTGACTGCAGGCCTCGAGTGAGAAACGCCGTGAAGAGCACGAGAGCGGCAATACCGCCACACACGCCGATGACGCCGAACACGGCGCCTCGGTACATCACGAGAAGCGGCTTGGTGGTCTTGTCGCGAACTGTTACGACGACACGCTCAATGTTGTCGGCGAGGCTAGATGCCCAGTTCGGATCGGTCAGTGGGTTGCCCGGCATGGGTCGATACTAACGCTCGGCGGTAGGGCGCGGCATGGTCGATCGGTGAACGCGTAACGAGCGAGTTGATCAGGGGAGCGCGACGCTGGCAAGCACGGCGCATGTCTGCGGCTCGAGCACTCGTACCGACTTGGTCTGATCGTCGCGGATGGCGATGCCGTGCGCTCCCTTGAAGATCACGGCCGCATAGGGTTCGTTGGCAACGCTGAGACAGTCGGTGTTGATATCTGCGCCATTTGCGACATCTGCGATCCCTGCGTCATCTGCTGACGTCGACGCACGAACGTTGCTCGGGTCTGTCATATAGGCGACCAGTTCGCGATCGGTGGCTAAGTTGGCCGCAGTGGCCCAAACCGTGACCACGGCGGCCACATTGATGCTTTCGATCGAGGCGGGCACTGCAGCGGACATGGGCGACTGCACCTTGCTCGATGGTTGGGCAGCGTCAGCGGCGTTGAACTCTGGCGTGGTGTTGTTGTTCGTTGAGCCACCCGTTGTGCTGGCAACTGCGACGACACCAACAATTGCTGCCGCTGCAGCGCCTGCGAGCCATCGTTGCTGTCGTTTGAAGCGCTGTTGCCGTTGCTGTAGTGGCACCACCACGCCCGCTGTGTCGGTGGCAGCACTGAGCTCGTCGAACGCCGCGTGGGCTGCGCTGAGGGCGCCTTCGCGTGCCCGTGTTGGCACGGCGACAGCAGCGAGTTGATCACGCAGGGCGCTATACGAATTCATGACAGCCCGTAACTCGGCTGAGCCTTCAACCTGGGCGCGTTCGGCCGAGGTGATCTCGCCATCGAGGGCCGCACTGGCCAATTCGGTGTCAGGGGTGAATGAGTGGTCGGTCATGGCGCAGTCGTTGGACGTTGAGGTGGATTGGATTGGTTCCGAGAATCTTGTCCGAGGTTTGCGGCGAGCACGGCGCGGCCTCGGGCAATGCGGCTTTTTACGGTGCCAACCGGTACTCCAAGAACTTCGGCGATTTCCGCGTAGTCGAGATCGCCGACATCGCGCAGCACCACCGCGACGCGGAAATCTTCGGGAAGCGCCGCCAGGGCGGAGTCGATCAACAGGTGGTCACCGATGGCGTCGATGCGTGTTGTTGATTGCGGGTCGGCGATCTCGACGTGGTTGTTGTCGTTGTCTTTGTGAGCGAGATGGTTCACGGGGCGGCGCTGCCGTCGACGCAACTCATCGAGGCTTGCATTGGTTGCGATGCGATATGTCCATGTGCTGAAACTGCTGCGACCATCGAACTTGGCGAGTCCGCGAACGATTGCGATCATGGCCTCTTGCGCTGCGTCGGCAGCGTCGGCATCGTGACCGATGACGCGACGACACACGGCGTATATGCGGTCGTAGTGGCGACGAAGCAGCACATCAAGGCTGGATCGATCACCGCCTTGTGCGGCTGCTACGAGCGCGTGGTCGTCAATGTTTGCGGCAATGCATTGATGGTAGCCACGATGCCGCACCCGGTGAGGTCAAGCGACGAGTGAAACTCAGCCCGCTGAAACGAAGGTGATGTTGCTGATGTAACCGCGGAACGGGCGGGCTTTGCTGCAAGCGCTGTCGCGGCCCACCTCGTGGAGCAGTACAAGAACATGTCGTGCGGGCGCAGCGCTGATCGTTGCTGTGACAACGCCAGGCACGGTGTTGTAATTCTTCTTCTGAACGGCTTTGCCCCAACCTTCAAGGGTTTGCGGGGTTGCCTCGGCGTTGCTGGCGAACACTTGCAGTTGATACGGAGCATTGGCCATCGCGACCGACAAGGTTCCGGTGGCCGCGGCCGAGAGCTCGACGATGACGCCGACGCCGGCCTTCCCGCCGAAGTACTGCGAGGCGTAACAGTTGGTACTCCACGAACTGTTGGGGTCGCCGTCGATTGCGAGGCCGACTTGGTCGGGGTTTTCGCTGGCGTCGGTGCGATCGTCAGGGTCGAAGGTCTGAATCGAGGCAATCGTTGCGGCTGCCGACGCCACTGGCGCCGCCACGGTTGCGGTGGTCGGTGCAGTTGGCGCTACAAACACTGGTGTCTTGGTGCTGTTCGCTGAATTTGGCCACATCAGTGCAGCAACAACAACGGCCACGAGCAACAAGAGCATCACCACAATTGTGGGCGTGCTCTTTTGCTGGAAGTTCTTTGCTGGCACGCCACGCGGGCTGCCGGCAGTGGGGGTGCGGTCGCCGCCGGGGGGTGGAGCATTGATGGGGCGTTGCGAGCCTTGGCGAGGCGTCGGCGCTGCAGAACGATCGTTTGCGGCGCGTGATTCGGCGAGGATGATTGGCGCAACGGCTCGGTTCGGAGTGTTGTCGCGAAGGGTGCCCGCAGGTGTTTGCACGTTGATCGCGGTGCCCTTCGGCGGAGTGGCCGATGTAGTGGGATCGTCGATACCGCTGGCGATTCGGGTGATGCTGAGCTTGAGCGCACCACCTGTGTCTGGCCTGTCGTCGGGGTTGCGGGCGAGCAGCTGATGAATGAGATCGGCAAGCCCGTACGGCAACGTAGGACGCAACTGCGACAGATCGGTGGGGTCACGTTGTAGGCGTGCCAGCGCGGTGTCGGCGTCGCTCTCGCCTAGGAACGGCACTCGCCCGGCGAGGCATTCGTAGAGCACGAGGCCAAGCGCGTAGAGGTCGGCGCGGCCATCGAGTTTCTTACCGCGGACCTGCTCTGGCGACAGGTACTTCGCAGTGCCCATCATCACGTTTTCGCTGGTGAGGTCGTCGGTGGTGCCGAGGCCCTTGGCGATACCGAAATCGGTGAGCAACACGCGACCATCGGGAGTGATCATGATGTTGCCAGGCTTCACATCGCGGTGAACGAGGCCAGCGGAGTGAGCCGCATCGAGTGCTGCGGCGACGCAGCTACCGATGTGCATGGTGAGTTCGGGGCTCAGTCGTTTTTGCTCATCGAGTAACTGGCGCAGGCTCTTACCATTGACGAGCTGCATGACCACGGCCTGACGACCGTTGTAGTCGATGCTGTCGTGCACGGCGACAATGTTGGGATGGCTCAGTCGAGCAACGGTGATGGCCTCGCGTCGGAAGCGTTCGGCGACCACTGGATCGGTGGCGAGACCCGACTTCAGAATCTTTACGGCGACCTGTCGAGACAGCGACGTATCGGTAGCAAGCCATACTTCGGCCATGCCTCCTTGCGCGATTCTTCGCTCCAAGCGATAACGCTGGGCGAGTAGCGCCTGAGGCGGTAGGGGGCTGGTATCCGTGGGCATGTTGCGCTCACCGACGCTAGTCGTGCGGCGCAGCCCGAAGCTGTCAATCGCGCTTACGCGCGAACTTGAAAAGCAATTCCGATTGTGCCGCGGCCGGCATGCGTGCCAACAACTGGCCCGATGTCGCCCACCACAATGCCTCCGGAGTAGTGCGGCCGGAGCATTTCGACGAATTGATCAACGTCGCTGCAGTCGGCGTGCATCACGTGCAGGTTTTCGATGGGTCCAGAGCTCTGCAGCTTCTCAACCAAGAACGCCAACGCCTTGCTCCGAGTGCGTTGCTTGCCGCCCTCTTCAACCTTGCCATCGCGGACTTCGATGATGGGCTTGATGGAAAGCACGGATGCGAGCAGCGCTTTGGCGCCACCAATGCGGCCGCCCTTTTTGAGGTTGTCGAGTGTGTCGAGGGCGCCCCACACCTTGGTGCGTTGAGCGAGGTCGCGAGCCATTGCGGTGACATCGTCGAATGACGCCCCGTCGTTTGCGGCGCGAGCGCAGGCGGCCACGATGCTGCCAAGGCCGAGCGTTGCTGATCTGCTGTCGACAACCGAGATGGCCGTTTCACTAGCAACAGCGCGAGCGGCGAGTTCGGCGCTTTGCATCGTGGCTGACAAACCGGCACTCAATGAGATGACCACGATGCCGGTTGCACCGGATGCCATTGCAGATCGATATGCCTGCTCGAACTGTCCGGGTGACGGTGCGGCGGTCTCGGGGAGCTGCGCCGACGCTGCAGATTTTGCCCAGAACTGCTCGGTGGTGAGGTCGCGTCGATCGATGAATTCTTCTTCTCCGAATCGAATCGACAAGGGCACAATCTCGATACCGAGTTCGTCGGCTACTGATTGTGGAAGATCACATGCACTGTCAGTAATGATTCGAACGGTCACGAGTGGGAAATGTTAGTCGAACTTGGTTCGTTTGAAGCGAGGCCGCCGTTTGGTCGAACTACAGGGTGGTTCGCCCGGCCGACTGCATTGTGCTTTGAGCGACGGCCACGGCGGACATTTCGCCCCCACCAGGCGAGCAGCATGAGGAGTCCGCCACCGGTAAGCAACTGGGCGACTCCGGTGAGCGCGCTCACGCGCGCCTTCAGATACAGCGTGTTGATCAGCGCTAATCCACCATCGGGGCTGAGCACATCGAGTGATACCGGGAAACTGCCGTTGGTGCGAGCCACCACAGGCACTGCAACATCGGTGATGCTTTTCGCCTCGATGGTGACCACTTGGTCGCCCTTGGGGAAGGTGAGCTTGTTTGCGGTGAGCCGCACCATCACCCGCAGTGGTTCGTCGCTGATGTTCTCGATTCGAAGCCGAATCGTTGTTCGACGTCCGCTGAGGGTGAATGCATAGATGGGCCGGGGGCTGACGGCACCGGTGATTGAGGCCAGCTCGTTGTTGAGCGTGGTCGTCGCGTTGGCGACCGCCTCGTCGGTGAGCGCAGATGAAGCGAGCACGGCGATGGTGGCTTGCCATCGAGTTGGGCGGTCGCGAGTGTTGACGAGCATGCCCGAGACCATGAAGGCATGAGCGTTGAGTTGATCGAGCGACTCGAGTCGGGCAGCGATGTCGACTGGAGTGATCGTGGGCAGCACAATCTCGACCGGCAGGCCATCGACCAGCAGCGTGGTTGTGTTTCGTTCGACCCCGTTGAGGGTGACGAACTGTGTTGCTCCGGTGGCGTCGGCCATTGCTTGAATGCGTGACACAAAGGCAGGGTTGGGCACACCGCCTCCACTGAGTCCGATGACCATGGTGTGGCCGGTAATCGGCGCGGACGCGGCAGCAAGTTGGTCGCGAGTAGCGACCAAGTCGGCGGCGGCGTAGATGGCGTGGAGTTCGGTCGGCGGCGAGGTGGTGGCGAGGTGGTCAGCGAACGCTGCGTCGAGCACCAGTGTGGGCACCGAGGTTGCATCGGGAAGTGTGGTCATCAGCAACTGAGTCGTATCGGTGCTTGGGCCGAGGGATCCTTTGGCGTTGGCGTACTCGCTGGGCGACAACACCAGAAGTCGGGCGCCGAGGTCTCGTACAAGTGACGCGCCCGGCGTCGTGAGCTGACCCCATGACCACCAGATTGAACGGTCGCTGCGTGGCACCTCGCCAAGAGCTGAGACAGCGTTTTCTCCCTCGCGCAGCAATTGCGTGAAGAGCGTGCCCTTGTTGGCTGCAGCGGCAGCCGATGGGTCAAGTGGTATTCGTGGCTGCGAGATGCCGTAGTTGGCGTTCAGTGTCTTGCGCAGGCTGTCGAGCGAAGTTGAATCAATGCGATTGAGGATCTCGGGTGAAATCGCCACGGTCAATGGAACTGCTGCTGGGAATGCGTTGAGGTCGGCAAGTTGTTGCGCAGTGGCAGGCAAGAGTGCGGGGTCCGAGCCGGGAATGGCGGGCGGCGCAGTAAGCGACACGGCAAGCGCGACGCTGAGCGAACCCCTGGGCTCGTCGCCTTCTCTTGGCAGCCGATCGACGAAGGTGGTGAGCTCGCCGGCGATGCCGGAATCGCCTTGGATGTCGAGCACTACGGGAAACAGACCCTGTTGGTTGAATTGCAGTGCTCGGCTCGTGCGCCGCGATGTTTCAGTGGGGATAGTGAACGTGATGACATCGTCGGCGACAGAGATCGCTTCGAGTGGTAGGTCAACGGTGTCGACCGAGCGCGGCAGCTTGCCTGCGATTGCGTCGGCGAGGTCGGCGCGGGTCTTCAGCGGTCGGTACGACGTGACCACAAACGTGGCTCCGACGGGCAACGCTTGATCAAGCCGCACGCTGAGCACAAGGTCGCCGTCGGGGGTAAGCGCCAACTCTTGGCGTACCAATGTGATGCCGAGTGGGGCGGGGGCTGCGAGTGCCGGCGCCGATGACGGCACGACAACCAAGAGCGCGACCGCGGTTGCGGTGAGGGCTCCGACGAGCCGATGCGCGATGGGGCGGATCACGACACACAATCCCGAGTGTTGTTTGGCGCGTCGTTCACATGTCGTCCAGTTGGCGGGTGAGCACCACGAGGCCCTGCGGTAGCAGCCGGAACCCGAAGCGTTGGTACAACCCGAGCGCGACATTGTTGTCGGTGTGGGTGTTCACCATGGCGCGGGTGAGGCGTCGTCGTTGCATCCACATCAGTGAATCGCGTGTGAGGGCCCAGCCCGCACCTCGAGCTTGGAACTCGGGACGAATCGCGAGGCGCTGCAGATAGCCCGTGTAGTCGGCGCGGCCTGTGATGGCGTAGCCAATCGCTCCGGTGAAGCCGAACACCGAGCCGTCGATGTAGCGCGAACGCGACGCCGGAGTGGCCTTGCATGTTTCGCCAATACCGGTGGCGTCGAGCGCCCACACGTCGCCGAACGCTGCGCGATCAAGTTGGGCTGCTGCTGGCCGATCGCGCACTCGCAGCAACGCTGTGCGCAGGTCGTTACCTTTGGGAGCGCGCCAGCCCACGAGTGACAGATCGAGCAGGTGCAACCGCTGGGCAATATGGAATCCCTGTCGTTGCATCGTGTCGGCGCTTGAGTCCGTGACAGCGCCGGAGCGAACCGACGAGAATCCCCGCGCCTTGAGTTCGCTGAGCCATACCCGCAAACCCGTGCTGGTGGGAACGAACCCGTGGTCGGTGAAGGTGAGTTGGGCCACCGATGGATCGTGGTGCCATGGGCGCACGCGAGCACGGCCGGCGCCGCTGTGAAGTATCAGCGGCCACTCGACCCCGCGGCTGTTTCCGGCTTGTGAACGTGAACTCACAGATGCGACGGTAGCGCCCGAACTGAAGGTGATCGTTCTATCGTGGAGCCGTGGCAGTGCTGTTTTCTACTCATCCGAAGTATCTCGAGCACATTGCCGGCCGAAATCACCCAGAACGACCCGAGCGATTGAACGCTGTGATTGCCGGAAGCCAGCTCGCTGACGTGGCCGATGCGCTCACATTGTTGGAGCCCGTCGCCGCCCCACTAGAGATCGTTGAGCGCGTCCATCCGGCGGCGTACTTGTCGCATGTGAAGCTGGTGAGCGAATCGGGTGGCGGTCGACTCGATCCCGACACGTCGGTGAGTTCGGGTTCTTGGGACGCAGCATTGCTTGCTGCTGGGGCCGGACTCACGGCGATTGCGGCAATGCAGCGCGGTGAGGCCGACGCCGCCTTTTGTGCAGTGCGACCGCCTGGCCATCATGCGACCCGCAACGAGTCGATGGGTTTCTGCCTCATCTCGAATGTGGCGGTGGCCGCAATGGCCCTCGCCGATCAGGGCGAGCGAGTCATGATCCTCGATTACGACGCGCACCATGGCAACGGCACTGAAGCAGTGTTCTTCGGTGATCCGCGGGTGCTGTTCGTTTCGTTTCATCAGTGGCCGCTCTACCCCGGTACCGGCGCTGCTCGAGATGTGGGCGTTGGCGACGGCTACGGCTACACGATGAACATTCCGATGCCTCCCGATTCCACCGGCGAGCATTACCTGCGCGCATTCGACGAACTCGTCGCGCCGCGCGCCGCAGCATTTGTGCCCACGTGGCTCATCATCTCTGCCGGTTTCGATGGCCATCGCGACGATCCCATCACCGATCTTGGGTTGTCTTCTGGCGACTTCGCGTTGCTCACCCAACGTGCGCTCAAGTTGGTGCCTCCTGGTCGCCGATTAGTGATGCTTGAAGGCGGTTACGACCTCAATGCGCTCACGTTGTGTACCGCGTCGGTGCTCGGGGCGCTTGCGGGTCGCGATGTGCAACCCGAGGCACCAACGAGCGGTGGTCCCGGCGCTCACAATGTGGCCGGATGCGTCGACATCTGGGCCGAGATTGCGGTTTGACGATGATCCCTGAACGATTTGCACCTGTACTGAGCGAACTGCAGCCGCTCACCGATCGCTTTCGGGCTGCGGGCAAGCGCCTGTATCTCGTGGGTGGCACGGTACGCGACCTGCTCATCGACAAACTGGGCGACGAACGCGACTACGACGCCACCACCGATGCGTTGCCCTCGGAGATCAAGGCGTGTCTGTCTGGGTGGGCCGACGCGATCTGGACCCAGGGTGAGAAGTTCGGCACCATCGGTGCCAAGAAGGGTGATCGCATCTACGAGATCACCACGCATCGAGCCGAGGTATATGCCGACGATTCGCGCAAGCCTGAGGTCACCTTTGCCGGGCAGATCGACGCCGATCTCTCCCGCCGTGACTTCACGGTGAACGCCATGGCGCTGGAGCTCACTAGTGATTCGCCAACGTTGGTTGATCCATTTGGTGGGGCTGTCGATCTCGCAACAAAGACCCTTCGCACGCCGCTCGCACCCGAGGTCAGCTTCAGCGACGATCCGCTGCGCATGCTTCGCGCGGCGCGATTTATCGCTGGCTATCACCTGCAACCAGTGCCCGAACTTGTCGAGGCAGTGCGCTCGATGCACGGTCGGTTGTCCATTGTTTCGGCCGAACGCATCCGCGACGAACTCGACAAGCTCATGGTGGTCGACCATCCGTCAGAGGGACTCATGTTTCTCGTCGACAACGGAGTCGCCGGCGAGTTCCTTCCCGAGTTGCCGGCCATGCGACTCGAACAAGATCCGATTCATCGCCACAAAGATGTGCTCACGCACACGTTGGCAGTTGTCGAGAACGTGACCCGCGACTTTCCCGGCGAGTACGACTTCAGACGAACTCGCATTGCTGCGCTGTTGCACGATGTTGGCAAACCCAAGACCCGTGGGTTTCTCAAGGGCAAGGGCGTCACTTTTCATCACCACGAAGTCGTCGGCGCGCGTATGGCTCGCCAACGTTTGCAGGCATTGCGCTACAGCACCGACGATGTCGAAGCGATCACCGAATTGGTGGCGCTGCACCTTCGTTTTCACGGTTACGAAGCCGGATGGACCGACTCGGCCGTTCGCCGATACGTGCACGATGCCGGCCCATTGCTGAACGAACTCAACGTGCTCACTCGTTGCGACTGCACCACGCGCAACGAGAAGAAAGCGCTGATGCTCAGTAGGCGAATGGACGATCTTGAGGCGCGCATTGTGCAACTCGCTGCGCACGAAGAACTCAAGGCAATTCGACCAGAGATGGACGGCAAGCAGGTG
>JAPKZR010000127.1 GCA_026393695.1 Actinomycetota bacterium | reverse complement strand
GTGAACGTGGTGGTGACTGCTTCGATGTCGTGCTTGAGCAACTCTTCGTAGAGGATGCCTAGCGTTGGGAACAACCAACAGGCCTCGAGGTTTTGCTGATCGAGCACTGCGAGGCGCGCATCGCGGTTGCGATATGCGGCAGGAATTGGCTCGCGGTCGGCAAGCATCTCGAGCGGATTGCGGCCATTTGGATTACCGCGGAAGTACTCGTGCATCGCACCGGCCTTCGCGATTGGATCGAAGGTTGCATTTGCAACTACTCGGCTGACGCGGCCACCGACCACGTGATACTTGCGGCCATCGATCTCGCTCCACTGCACGCAACGCGGCTGCATTGCCTTGGGCACGTGGCGCGTAAACGCATCGAGCGCTTCGTAATAGTGGTTGTCTGCGTCGAACGGCTTGAAGTCGAGCTGTGGCTGTGAATCTCCCATGGCGGTAACCGTACTCTGCACTATGCGGAAAATCTGACGCGGCGTTAGATTCGGTTTCGTGACCTCAGACCCCTCCAGTTCTCGTGCCCATCTTGGCTCGGCTCTTCGCCAACTCGGACACGACATCGTGGGGCACCAGGCCGACGATCAACTGCTCTCCGAAATGGCCGAGGCACTCACTGCGTTCTCGCAGCGCCTCGTACAAGGCGAGCACCGAGCCCGTGAAAAGCAAGGCTTTCACGAGCACTGGAACACCAACATCGCCGAAGGTGAAGTAGTCGCTAGTTGGAGCGATCGTCCCATTTCCGGCATCACCAGCCCATGGAGCGTTGAACCCGACGTTCGCCGCCACGGCGACGGAGTGCAAGCAAAGGTCACGTTTGGGGCGGCACACGAAGGCGCACCCGAGCGCTGCCACGGCGGCATTGTGGCCGCGCTGTTCGACGACATTCTTGGTTCGGTGCTTGCCGTCATCGGCCAGGGTGCATTCACCGGCGAACTCACGATTCGCTATGTGGCGCCAGTTCCGCTCTACCGCGAACTCTTGTGCACCTGCTGGATCGAGCGCCGCGACGGACGCAAGCTCTACCTGTCGGGCGAACTCACCCTCGAAGGTCAGGTGCTGTCGCGCGCCACATCGATCTTCATTCAGCCGCGTACGGCAGAGACACAGAGCACGTTCGAACCCGAGTGAGACAACATCCTGCGTGATGTGGTCGAATAGGCCCATGACATCGCACGCCGCCACACTTCGCGCCACCTACAAAACAGGTCGCACCCGCCCGCTCGCTTGGCGTCGCAACCAACTTGAGCAGATGATCAAGATGCTCGAAGAGAACGAGGCCGATCTGCTCGCCGCCTTGCGCACCGACCTTGGCAAGCCAACCGTCGAAGGCTTCATCACCGACATTGCGTTCGTCACCGGCGAAATCAAGCAGATGCTCAAGAACCTCAAGAAGTGGAACAAGCCGCAGCGCGTGCCGTCGCCCATCGTGACCATGCCGGCCAAGTCAACCCTCATGCCCGAGCCGCTCGGCGTGGTGTTGGTCATTGCTCCGTGGAACTACCCCATTCAGTTGCTACTGGTTCCTGCGGCCGGGGCGATTGCTGCTGGCAACACCGTGGTGATGAAGCCATCAGAAGTGTCGGCAGCAACGTCGGCTGTGCTCGCCCGATTGGTGCCCAAGTACATGGACACGTCGGCTGTTGTGTTGGTCGAGGGTGGCGTGCCCGAGACAACCGATCTGTTGTCGCAGCACTTCGATCACATCTTCTACACAGGTAACGGCACGGTCGGTCGCATCGTGATGGCGGCCGCCGCCAACAACCTCACACCGGTCACCCTTGAACTCGGCGGCAAGAGCCCAGTCATCATCGATGGCTCGGCCAACATCAAGGTTGCTGCCCGTCGCATTGCCTGGGGCAAGTGGCTCAATGCCGGCCAGACCTGCGTTGCACCCGACTACATCCTCGTGAACGAGAAGGTGCGCCAGCCCTTCATCGACGAACTCGGCAAGGCCATCACCGATTTCTACGGCGCCAACCCAGAGACCAGTGAGAGCTACGGCCGCGTGGTGTCACCTCGCCACTTCGATCGCCTCAAGGGAATGCTTGGCAGCGGCACGAACATCATCGGTGGCGAGACCAACGCAGAGACCCGTTACATCGCTCCAACCGTCTTGGCCGATGTCGACATGACATCACCGTTGATGAACGAAGAGATCTTCGGGCCGTTGCTTCCGATCATCTCGGTGTCGTCGACTCAGCAGGCCATCGATCACATCAACGCTCGCCCACACCCATTGGCGCTCTACGTGTTCGCCGAGAACAAGGCCGTAGTGAGCGATGTGCTGGCTCACACCACTGCTGGCGGCGTCACGGTAAACGGCACGCTGATGCATCTCACCAACCCGCATCTGCCATTCGGCGGCATCGGCGAAAGCGGCATGGGCGGATACCACGGCAAGTCGGGCGTGCGTTTGTTCCAGCACATGAAGCCAGTGCTCTCGCGCGGCACCAAGCTCGATCCGTCGCTCGCCTACCCGCCATACACCGACCGCAAGGCCAAGATCTTCCGCAAGGTGCTCTAGTTGCGAACGTTGGCCGTTTGCCTCATCGCTGTCGTTGTTGCCGCCTGCGGATCCACCGCTGACAACAGCAACGGCAACGGCGGCACCGTTGAACGCTTCTCCGTGAGCGGTGTTGCGCTGTCTGGACCTCATTGTCCTGTGGTGCAGAGTCCGCCTGATCCCCAATGCGCTGATCGTCCCGTGGCTAACGCCGAGATTGTCATTACCAATGCCACAGGTGATCGCGTCGACGCCGTTCGCACCGACGCCGACGGACGATTCACCATTGCACTTGCTGCGGGCGATTACACCTTCACTCCCCAACCGGTGGATGGCCTGATGGGGACGCCGTCACCACAGTCGGCCACCGCGGGAGCATCAGCAATCACGCTGAGCTTCGACTACGACACCGGCATCCGCTAATTCGTCTGGCGCCTCAACGAGGCCGCTGTCGACGGCCAGCGCGAGCGGCAAACGAGTCGAGCGCTTCAAGCACGTCGGGTGCGCGCCACAGTCGGTCGCGCTTGTTGTTCGTGAATTCGATGAGTACACCGGCATCGACAAGCGGTTGGATCGCTCGATAGACGTTCGGCTGAGGAATACCGAGTTCACGACTCAAAGACGACGCGTTGACCACTGGGTGCCGCAGCAAGATCTCGGCAACTTTCCATGCGGTGGCGTCACGACGAACCTTTACCCGTTGCGACCATTCGTCACGCACACGATGCAGGTCGGCAACAAGACGGCGGCCGTTAGCGAGCGCGACGAATGTTGCGGCGGCGAACCGTTCGACTATCGGCACTGGATCGCCGTCGCGATACGCGCCGAGCGCAGCGAAGTAGGAGTCAAGGTCGACCAACAGGCCGGCAGACACAGGCACGGTGACCTGACGGGTGAGCTGAGCATGGCGTAGTTGAGCATGAACAAGGGCGCGCCCCACTCGGCCGTTGCCATCCGGGAATGGATGGATGGTCTCAAACTGTGCATGGGCGATCGCTGCGTGAGCGAGCGTTGGGATGTCTGTGCGGGCAATGAATCGAATCAGATCGTCGATAGCGGCTGGCACCCGGTCATGGTGCGGAGGGATGAACTGAGCACCGTGAGGGCTGTAGTCGCTGCCGCCGATCCACACCTGCCGCTCGCGCCACCGACCCGCGATGTGCGGGGCGCTGTGACTCAAGAGAGCATCATGCATATTCAAGATGGCTGGCCCGTCGAGTCTGTCAGCGAGTGAAATTGCGGCGCTCATCGCCCGTTCGTTGGCCACGATGAGAGCTGCGTTGCGGGTCCCACGGCCGAGTTCAGCCTCGGCTATCGCCCGGGCCGAAGCAGTGAGGTTCTCGATCTTCGATGAAGCGGCCGATTCCGAACGAAGCAGGATCGCAGCGAAGGGCGCTATTTCAGCAGCGGCCATAGTGTCGAAGCGAGCAATCTCAGTGCACGCGTCTTCGGCCGCTGCGAGCACCTCCATCGGCAGCGTTACCCGCACATCGGCGATGGGGGGTGGAATCGCCGCGTGATACGGCTTGCGGGCGCGCAGACGATCCTGTCGCGATGCCGGAAGGTCGTCCCGGCTATCCCAGTCGTATGGTTCGAATTCGACAGCCGGCCAGGCCACACGATCGTTCAAGTCGCCCACCTTCGATATCACTTATATTATTAAGTGATAACAGCGTACCCACTTGTTCTCGCTTAGCGAACCTTGCGGCGCTCCATCTTTGGGATTCCCGGAGTCGTGTCGTTGATCGCCCAACTGATGATCACATCGGCGGTGATCCGAAACCTTGGGGCGTCATCTTTCAACTCGATGACGGCAGACCCAATGATTTTGATGCCGCGCGGCGACCAAGGATTCGTGGATGCAAGATCGTCGATCACCACGGACACTTGAGGGTTCGTCTGGAGATTGCGATAACGCACCGTGTGAGTGATGTCGAAACCCGCTGTGACGATGTCGTCGCCCTCGAGTTCGAACACAACCGGAGCAATATCGGGACGACCCGACGCCGACGAGGTCGCGAATCGCATCAGGGGTTGCGACTTCAGATATTCGATCTCAGCGTTCGTGAAGATACTCATGCTGCACCGCCAGGCACCACGGGCGCTGCGAGCGGAAACACGTCAATGTCCCACCACTTTGAC
>JAPKZR010000189.1 GCA_026393695.1 Actinomycetota bacterium | reverse complement strand
GTCGTCTTTGTCGGCGCGCTTGCGGTAGATCACTCCGCCGGCGACGACTACAGCAACTCCGAGCGCCGCGATGAGCACGATGAGAACGGTCTCCGATGTTTCGTCGTCATCGTCGTCTTTGCCGACCGCAACATCGTCGGATAGTTCGATTTCGTTCTCGTCTTCGGTCTCGTTAGCGGTGATGGGGCCGCTTGCGTCTGCTTCGGCAACCACGAGATCGGCCGAGGTGGGTGGGCCGGCCGTGACGTTGACCAGTGGTGCTGCGAACTCTGCCTCGGTGCCATCGGGGTTCGGCATGTCGATCCAATTGATCTCGCCCTTTTCGCATTTCTGCACCACTGGGAAGAAGATCGGTCCGGCAGCGGCAGGGGCGGTGAAGGTGACGTCGAAGTTTTCGACTGTGGTGGCTTCGAGCGAGCCGCCCGAGAAGGTGACCACGCCGTCGGCGGTTGATGTTTCCCAACCGGTCTTTGCGACTGGCACGGCGTTGCTCACGCTTCCAGGCATCTTGAACGCGAGGCTGATGGTTGGCGACCCATCGCATCCGTGGCTGGGAGAGAACGAGACGGTTGCGCTCTTGCCAGCTTCAACGGCCACTGGCTCTGTTTCGACATGGGCGTATGACACACCGGTAAACAAAAAGCTGGCCGCGACGCAGGATGCGGCAACTGCAGACATACGAATGGCAAGACGATTGTTGTTCATAGTTACAAAGTCGACCGGATGAACGGAAAAGTTCCACCGCTGAGAGATAACTTTCGCCAGATGAAGCGATCATTTGTTGGCGCACTCTTGATTGCGTTCGTTCTCCTTTCCCCAGCAAGCCCTGCCTTGGCTCACGGCGGCGACGGCGGCGCTAGCAGCGACTACGAGGTTGTCGTCACTGGTTACAGCGGCGATGCCACGGGCGTTGTGGTTCGTTCGGTCGACCTCGGTAGCCGCATCGAGCTGGTGCGCACCACCGCCAAAGAAGTCATCGTCACCGGATATTCGGCCGAGCCATATCTTCGCCTCGACAGCAAAGGCGTCTGGGAAAACTTCAACTCGCCAGCGCACTACCTCAACCTCGATCGGTTCGCTTCGAAGACGCCTCCCGAGTCAGCGAGCGCCGATGCAACTCCTGATTGGCATCTGATGAGTAGCGGATCGTCGGTGCGTTGGCACGACCATCGCACGCACTGGATGAGCTCGACCCCACGTGAAGACGTGGTCGCGCAGCCCGATGTCGAGCGTGTGATTTTTCCTCTCTCGATCGATGGGCGAGAGGCCAGCGCAATCGTGAAGGTCACGTGGCTCCCCCCGCCCAACAAGACCGGGTGGCTGATGGCCATTTCAGTGCTTGCAGCGTTGCTGATCGTGGGTCTCGTGCTCAGTGAGCGTTTGCGGCGCCTGGTGCCGCTGCTCGCCGCGGTCGGTGCCCTTGCAGCCCTTGTAGGCCAAGGCTCGAGTTCAGCCCGGCTGCTGATGGCCACCGCGGCGGTGCTTCTTGCTGCCGCGGCCTTGAGGTCGTCTCGGGCTCAGCTCTCGCTCGTTGCTGCGGGAGCAGTGTTCGTGCTTGCAGCGACTCGCCTTGACGTCTTCGAGCACGCCCTGCTGCAGGGTGCAGTCGCAGGTGGTGGGCAGCGGATTGCAATCTCTGCGGCCCTGATCATTTCGGCCAGCATCGTGTTTGCACAGATCGTTACCTGGCTCAGCCCCAAGCCAGCCCCCGCTGCGCAGCCTGCCGAATGACCAGTACTCGTTCAGCCATGCTGAGCCGCAGTCCACGGCGACGGCTACCAGCAGTGGTGCTGTTGATGTCGTTCGCCGGACTGTTGTTCGCAGCGTCCCCGGCGCTGGCTCACGCTCAGTTGCTGTCGAGCGACCCGGCCCCGGGCGCTGTGCTCGACACCGCCCCAACCAGCATCACGCTGGTGTTCACCGAACCAATCGAGATCAGCCTTGGAGCTATTCGTCTGTTCGACGGCGCTGGTAACCAGGTCGACATCGGTAAAGCCACCCATCCACCAGGCCACACGGAGCAGGTGCGGGTTGCGCTTGGCGATCTTGCCGACGGTTCGTATGTTGTTGATTGGCGTGTCGTTTCATCCGATTCGCATCCGGTGCACGCGGCGTACACCTTTCAAGTTGGCGCAGCGTCAACGCTCGCTTCAGGGCTCCTCGATGGCATTCTGAGCCGTAAGACTGCAAGCACTCCTGCCGAGGTGGGATTGGCTATCAGCCGCGGCCTCGTCGCTATAGCCCTCGCTGTGGTGTTCGGAGTCTTGGCTGCCGTGTTGCTCGGCGTGGTCTCGCTGAGTTCTCGACTGCGCCTCGTCACGCTCACTTCGGCGGTGGTCGGTGCCATCGCGGGGGCAATCGCGCTGCCGCTTGAGGTGGCCTACGCAACCGGCCAGTCGCTGGGTGTGATTACCGATTCGTCGGCGTGGAGCTCAATGCTCGATTCGCGAGTTGGCGTTGCATGGGCCGTGCGTGCCGCAGTGATTTTGGTGTGCGGTGTCGCGCTCACGCTCACGGTTTCCCGACGCGCCAGTGTGTGGTGGCGTCTGGTGTTTGGTGCTGGGCTGCTTGCCATTGGGGTTGCTGCGTCGTTTGGCGGACACGGAGCCACCGGTCGTTGGCAGATCATCGGAATTGTTGCCACGGTCGCGCATCTCGGCGGCATGGCCGTGTGGCTCGGCGGATTGGTTGCAGTGCTGGTGAGCTTTGCCGACATCGATGACTCTGCGGTCTTTCGGTTCTCAAAGGTGGCGTTCGTATCGGTCGTTGTTGTGGCGCTCAGCGGAGTCGTGCAGGCACTGCGCCAACTCGGCTCGTTCAACGCGCTCACCAACACCAGTTACGGAACATTGTTGATCTGGAAGATCATTGCGGTGGCGGCCCTCGTGGCTATTGCTGCCGCGAG
>JAPKZR010000080.1 GCA_026393695.1 Actinomycetota bacterium | reverse complement strand
GTTCGACGACATCGTTACCAACGGCGCCGCTTCGGGCGATTTCACGATCAACAGCTTGGCCCTGCGCGGCAACCGCATCAGTTGCGAAGGTGCCGACCCAATGGGCCTCGACAAGTTCAGCCGTTTCAACCAGACGCTGCAAGATTTCCTTGACGGCGCAGCACACCTTGACCTCACGAGGAGTACCGAATGAACCCGCCCATTTGCTCGACGTGCAAGCAGCCGATCGACCGAGCGCTCGACCTGCCATACGGATGGTGGGAGTGGAACGGCATGCGCTACGTATTGCACACCGCTTCGCAAGGTGTCGATGTTGCGCCGTGGGTTCATGCCGATTGCATGAACCAATTACGCGATTTCCATCCTGCCGATTACACAGTTCTGGCCTGACCCTCATCAACCAGACCGACACCCTGGAGATACAACTGTGAGCCATAGCGTTCTTGAAGATCTGTGCATCGGTTGCGGGGCGTGCGACTACTCGTGCCACGCCGGCGCACTCACCAAGACCGACAGTTTCTTAGGTCTGTTCGTAATCGATCCGTTCACTTGCGACGACTGCACCGTCTGCGTCGACAAGTGTCCGGTGGAGGCCATCGTGCACGATCCCGCATGGCCCACATGCCACGGAACCGGATGCCCGCTGACCTCCCAGCGACTCGCAGACGTTGAGTGCTCAATCTGGCAACAGCGCTGCCCAAGTTGCGGGTCGACGCTGTGGCGACACGACGAGGGTGCCTGGGGTTGCAGCACCTGCGATCAGGGATCGAAAGTGCATTGCCCGAAAGACCGCATGTTGGCCATCACCGACAAGCCGGTGAACGTTGGTCAGGCTTAGCCGGGCAAACGCCCGGCCAGCACCTCAGTTACCGAAGTCCCACCCATCGCCCTTGGCGTACTGACCAAGCACGTTCTTGGCAATGAGAATCTTGTGCACCTCGTCGGGACCATCGGCGATGCGCAGCGTGCGAGCACCCATGTACATGCCGGCAAGCGGAAGGTCGTTGGAGACACCGGCCGCACCCCACACCTGAATCGCACGATCGGCGACTCGCGAATACGCGGCGGGCACAAAGATCTTGATGGCCGAGATGTCGGTGCGTGCACCTTGCAAGCCTTGATCGATCTTCTCGGCTGCGTGAATGGTCATCAGGCGCGCCGCTTGAATGTCGATGTAGCTGTCGGCGATGAAGCCCTGCACGAACTGCTTGTCCTGCAAGAGCCCGCCGTGCACTTCGCGGGTGGTGGCACGCTCGACCATGAGGTCGAATGCTCGCCACATCTGTCCGACTGAGTTCATGCAGTGGAAGATGCGACCGGCGCCGAGGCGATCTTGCGCGGCTTGGTGTCCCTCGCCGACGCGGCCCAGCGCGTTGGCCACGGGAACGCGAACGTTTTCGTAGCGAACTTCGCAGTGGTCGCTCTCGGAGCGACCCCATACGCCAATTCCGCGCACGATGTTGACGCCCGCCGTGGCTGTAGGAACGATGATCTGCACCATCGGGCCAACCCGAGTGCCTTCTTGTCCTGGCTCGACCACGCGGCACATCACGATGAAGAAGTCGGCGGCGATGCCGTTTGAGGTGAACCACTTGTGGCCGTTGATCACGAAGTGATCGCCATCGACAACTGCGTTGGTCGTAATGGACCGTGGATCAGAGCCGGCGTTGTCGGGCTCGGTCATCGAGAAGCCCGACTCGAGCGTGCCATCGATGAGCGGCAGCAACCACTGACGCTTTTGCTCTTCGGTGCCGTACTTCACGAGCACCGACTGATTGCCCGAGTTGGGCGCGACCACACCGAACAACGACGCTGCGCCCATTGCATACGCGAGCACTTCATTCATGTACGCGTGCGCCAAGAAGTCGAGACCCATACCGCCGTACTCGGCCGGAAGGTGCGGCGCCCACAGGCCCGCCTTCTTGACCTTGTCTTTGATGTCGGCACGAAGCTGCAGCACCTCGGTGCGATCGTTGAACGATTCGTCGGCACGACGCTCGGCCCACAGCCGCCCCTCGTTGGGCAAGATGTCGTTGTTCACGATTTCGGCGGTGCGCATACGAATGTCGTTGATTCGCTCGTCGATAGTGCTGATGGGTTTGCAGTTCATCGTCATGTGGGGGGTCCTTCAGAGGTTCGTTGAATAGAGGTGCGGTCAGCTGAGCGCTGGCGCGAGATCGAATCGGATGGGCAGTCGCTTGAGGCCCCCGACGAATACGGTCTTCATCAGTGCCGGCTCGCCATCGAGTTCAACATGACGCAGGCGTGGCAACAGTTCGGCGAAGAGCGCTTTGAGTTCCATGCGGGCCAACATCGCGCCGAGGCAGTAGTGCACGCCGAAGCCAAACGAGAGGTGCTTGTTGGGGCTGCGGCCGATGTCGAAGGTGTATGGGTTCTCGAACACGTCTTCGTCACGGTTGGCCGACGGATACGACAGCAACACCGATTGGCCGGCCTTGATGGTGCGACCGCGAAGTTCATAATCGACAGTGGCCGTGCGCATGAAGTGTTTCACCGGAGTGGTCCAGCGGATCATTTCGTCGGCGGCAGTAGCCATCAGCGAAGGGTCGGCCTGAAGGCGTGCCAACTGATCGGGATTCTGGATGAGGGCCAGCATTCCGCCCGCCATCGCCGACGACGTAGTGTCGTGACCTGCCGTGGCCGCGATGATGTAATAGCCGATGGTGTCCATCATCGCGAGTGGGTCGCCATCGACAGTTGCATTTGCAATTGCCGAAGCAAGGTCGTCGGTGGGCTCAGCGCGGCGCGCTTCGGTGAGCGCTGAGAAGTAGATCAGAAAGTCTTGGACCACTGCGAGGAGATCGGCGGGGTCGCCACCGCGTTGCATTTCTTCGTCGGCCGAGCCGAACATCTCTTGGGTGAGCTTGAGCATGCGGTCGTAGTCGGACTCGGGCAAACCAAGAATGGACAAGATCACGTTGAGCGGCATCTGCATGCACACGTCGCGAGCGAAGTCGCATTCACCGTTGAAGTCGAGCATGCGATCCACAAAGCGACGCGCAAGGCCGCCGAGCTGGCCATCGAGCTTGGAGAGATTCTTCGGCAAGAACCACTCGGAGGTGACGCCACGCAGCTTGCGATGCTCGGGTTCATCGACGTGGATGAGCGTGCGAATCAGGTCGCCAGCTTCGGCGCGGATTCGATCGTCTTCGGCCGTGCCCAGCAACGGCCGAGGCGCATTCAGGAAGATCTGATGCTTGGTCTCGATCTCGAATACGTCGGCGTGTTTGGTGATGGCCCAAAACCCGTTGAAGCCGAGGCCTTCGCCTTCGACCCAGTGCACCGGATCCTCGTTGCGCAGCAACGCACATGAGGCCTCGAAACGGGCCTCATCGGCGTAGGCGGTGGGATCGACAAACACGTATCCGGCAAGTTCAGCCATCTCGTTCATAGGACCTCCTGTAATTTAGTTAAGAGAGTCTCGCCCTGATGAGTGGCCGAATCCAAAGTGGTCGGCACGTCATGCGGAAACCAAAGCTGCGTACTGCCGAAACATTCCCGAAACATGCGCCGCGTATGTTCACACGGTGGGCTGAGGGGCCCATTGCAATTTGGAGGAATCGTGGATTCTGGAAACGTGACGTGGATTCTCGTGAGCGGCG
>JAPKZR010000126.1 GCA_026393695.1 Actinomycetota bacterium | reverse complement strand
TATCCAGATCGCGCGGCCACCGAACTTCGCGCCGCCATTGCCGCCCTACACGGTGTCGATGCGAGCCAAGTCTTCGTGGCCAACGGCTCCAACGAGGTCTTGCAAACGCTGCTGCTCACATACGCCGGCCCTGGCAGAACCGTCGCCACGTTTGAGCCCACGTATCAGTTGCATGCCCACATCGCTCGGCTCACCGGAGCCACGGTTATCGAAGGTGAACGTAACGACGACTTCACACTCGATCTTGCCGAGGTGCGGCGAGTGTGCGAGGCCGGCAATCCGATCATCACCTTTTTGTGTTCGCCAAACAACCCAACCGGATTGGTTGAACCAGAGTCAAACGTTCGCGAGGTCATGGCGATGGCGCCCGGCCTCGTTGTGGTCGACGAGGCCTATGGCCAATTCGCCGACTGGACTGCGCTCGATCTGATCGACGAAGAGACACCGTTGGTGGTGAGCCGCACGTTTAGTAAGACATGGTCGATGGCTGGCGCACGGCTTGGGTATCTCGTTGGGCCTTCGTGGTTGGTGGCCGAACTCGACAAGGTGATCTTGCCCTACCACCTCGATACCGCCAAGCAGATCGCGGGGCGCCTCGCGCTGCGATACGTGAACGAGATGCAGGCGCGTATCGACCTCATCGTCTCCGAGCGCGAACGCATTCAGTCGGCATTCGCCTCGATGCCGGTGCACTCGTGGCCCAGCGGCGCAAACTTCATTCTGTTTAGGCCTACCTCGCTTCCCGGAAGAGATGTCTGGCAGCGCCTCGTTGATCGCAGCGTGTTAGTGCGCGATTGCAGCGGATGGCCGCGCCTCGAAAACTGTCTGCGGGTCACCGTGGGTACACCCGAAGAGAACGACGCATTTCTCGCCGCACTGCAGGAGGTTCTGGCATGACTCGCACAGCAAGCCGTGTTCGCAAAACCAAGGAGACCTCGATCGACATGTCGATCGACCTCGACGGCACCGGTGTCACCAACATCTCGACCGGCATTCCGTTCTATGACCACATGCTCGATCAGCTTGGTCGCCACGGCGGGTTCGACCTCACCGTTCAGGCCATCGGTGATCTGCACATCGATACCCATCACACCGTAGAAGATGTAGCCATCACATTGGGCGAGGCATTTCGCGAAGCGGTTGGCGACAAGGTTGGCGTTCGCCGTTTTGCCAGTGGGTTGTATCCACTCGACGAAGCACTCGTCGAGGTCGCACTCGACCTTTCGGGGCGTCCGTTCATGGTCTGGGATGTGCCCACGCTCGAGTGTCTGCCGCTCGGCAATCCTGCATTCGATCCACAGCTAGCTGAGCACGCAATCAGCAGCTTCGCTACCGCCGCAGGCATCACTTTGCATGTGTCGTTGCGGCGCGGAACCAACGCCCATCACATCATCGAAGCCGCGTTCAAAGGGTTGGCGCGTTGCCTTCGCGACGCCGTGCGCATTGAGGGCTCGTCGTTGCCTTCTACCAAGGGTGTGTTGTGACTTCACGTCGTCCGGTTATTGCTGTTCTCGACTACGGCATCGGCAATCTACGTTCGGCTGAGAAGGCGCTGCAGCGCGTCGGCGGCGATGCGTCGCTCAGCGTCGACCCCGCGTTTATTCGCGATGCCGATGCGGTTGTGCTTCCTGGCGTTGGTGCGTTTGGGGCGTGTATGAACGCGCTTCGTGCCGCCAATCTCGAAGACAGCGTGCACGACGCAGTTGCCTCGGGTCGGCCGTTCCTCGGTATCTGCGTGGGTATGCAGATGTTGTTCGACTCCAGTGAAGAGACCGCCGATGCAACCGGTCTGGGCGTGCTCCCTGGTGTGGTGCGCTGGATTCCTGCTGGTGTGAAACGCCCGCAGATGCAATGGAACAAGCTGCGCATCACCAACTCCGATGACACGATGCTGGCTGGCTTGAGCGACGACTCGTGGATGTATTTTGTGCACTCGCTGCATGGCGTTCCTAACGACCCAGCGATGGTGGCGGCCACCGTCGACTACGGCACCGAGCTCAATGCTGCGTTTCGCAACGGCAACGTGTTTGCCACGCAGTTCCATCCCGAGAAGTCAGGCACCTCGGGTCTTGCGTTGCTCGCCAATTTTGTGAAGGCGGCCGCGGCATGAAAGTTGCACGCGTTATCCCGTGCCTCGATGTCACCAACGGGCGCGTCGTCAAAGGCGTGAACTTTGTTGGTTTGCGCGACGCTGGAGACCCTGTTGAACTTGCGGCTCGATACGACAACGAAGGCGCCGACGAGTTGGTGTTTCTCGACATCACTGCGTCGTCCGATGGCCGCGAGACCATGGTCGATGTTGTCCGTCGCGTGGCCGAGCAAGTGTTCATTCCGTTCACCGTCGGCGGCGGCATTCGCAGCGTCGAAGATGCGCGACGCATGTTGCGCGCCGGGGCCGACAAGGTCAGCGTC
>JAPKZR010000180.1 GCA_026393695.1 Actinomycetota bacterium | reverse complement strand
CTCGACATCCCCACTCGCTCGTGGCTCGAAGATCAGATCCGTGAGTGCAAGAGCACCATCTTGATGGTGAGCCACGACCGCACCTTGCTCGAGCGTGTCGCCACCAAAATCGTGGCGGTCGAAGGCTCTGGATGTTGGGTACATGGCGGTTCGTACGCCACCTTCCCCGAGGCTCGCCAAAAGCGCCAAGAGTTGCTCGGCGACGACCTGAAGCGATGGAACGACGAAGAGCGTCGTCTGTTTCAGCACATGAAGATGATGAAGACACGTGCGGCGCAGAACTTCAAGAACGCCACCAAGGCCAACGCTGCCGAGTCGCGCTGGGAGAAGTTCGTCAAGGCTGGTCCTCCCCCGCCGCCAGTGCCCGATCAACAGATCTACGTACGCTTCCGCGGCGGCGACTCTGCACGACGTGTAGTGAAGTTCGAAGACGTGATGGTCAACGATCTGTTCTTGCCGTTCTCCGATGAGATTCACTTCGGCGAACGCTTGGCGCTCATTGGCCCCAACGGCACCGGCAAGACGCATCTGCTCAATGCACTCAACGGCAACCACAGTGAGCTTTCGGGAACCATCACCTTTGGACCGCGTACCTCGGTGGGCATGTTCAACCAGGTCAACGATCGGCCCGAGTTTCGCGGCCGTACCTGTATCGACATCGTTCGCGATCGCTTGGTAGACGAACAGAAATCGATGGGCGCGCTCGCCCGCTATGGCCTTGTGAACAACGCTCGCCAAGAGTTCCAAACGCTGTCGGGTGGACAAAAGGCGCGACTCGAAATCCTCGGTCTCGAGTTGGCCGGCCACAACGTATTGCTGCTCGACGAACCAACCGACAACCTCGACATCGAGTCGTCCGAGGCGCTTGAGCGCGCACTCGAAGGTTTCGAAGGCACGGTTATTGCGGTGAGCCACGACCGCACCTTTTTGGCAGGGTTCGATCGGTTCATCATGATCACCGACGATGGCGAGGTCTACGAGTTGCCCGACTTCGAGATCGCGCTCAGCGGCCTCTCGGCACCGAGCACACTGTCGACGCTGCGCTTGGCAAAACCGCTCACCACCGCGTAGGCGCCAGCCCGGGCCTTCTGACTCTGTCGGCGAACCTGCTCGCCCGTTACTGTCACGCCGTGCGGGAGACACCACGCCTTTCCTATGTGCCTGCCCTCGATGGGCTACGCGGACTTGCTGTCGCAGCCGTGTTGTTGTTCCATGCGCAAGCGGGCTTTGCTCCCGGCGGGTTTCTGGGCGTCTCGGTGTTCTTCACCCTGTCGGGCTACTTGATCACGTCGTTGCTGCTCGCCGAGCACGAAGCCTCGGGCACCATCTCTCTACGAGCGTTCTACAGCAGGCGGTTGCGTCGCCTGCTTCCTGCGGCGTATGCCTGCATCGCAGCAGTGCTTGCAATGGGCGTGCTGTGGACCCCGTTCCAACGACTTCACCTACGCGGCGACACGTTTGCCGCGCTCGCCAATGTCTCGAACTGGCGCAGCGCGTTTTCATCAACGTCGTATCGCGATCTGTTTCTCGGCTCGCCGAGCCCACTCGCCCACTTTTGGTCGCTTGCAATCGAAGAGCAGTGCTACATCGTGGTGCCCGTAGTGGCGTTCTTCGCGCTGCGGCGCGGTCGGCGCCAACTGTTCATCGCCACCCTGTTTCTCCTTGCATGCGCCGTCACCGCCACCGCACTCACATCGAACATCGACATCGTCTACAACGGCACACACACCCGTGGAGCCGAACTGTTGGTGGGCGTGCTACTCGCTCAACTCAGCGCCGAGGGTCGGTTGCGCCGCCTGCTCTCGCGATTGGGCGGGTCCGCCCTCATCGGTTTAGGCGCGCTCATCGCCACCACGAACATCAGCACCCACTGGCTCTACCGAGGCGGGTTCATCATCGTGGCACTGCTTTCTGCGGCGGCCATTGCCAACCTTGTCAGTAATCGGTGGACCTCTCGAATCGTCCAGCTACGGCTCTTCGCAACGCTTGGCAAGATCAGCTACGGCTTGTACTTGGTGCATTGGCCAATCTTCCTCGCGTTGTCGCCGCAACGAACCCACATCGACGGCTTGGCCCTCGGGGCGCTTCGGGTGACAATCAGCTTGCTCGTCACCCTGCACTTTTATTGGATGCTCGAACAACCAATTCGCCAGCGCGTGACTCTTCGCGGTCCGTTGCGCGGCGTCTCGGCAGGCGTCATCGCCCTGGGGCTGCTGGTTGGCGCAGCAATCGTGGCTATCCCACCGGCGAACTTTTCTGCAAGCGCGAAGGTTCTTGTTTCTGGATCAGCCAACATCATCGACTTTGCTCACAATGCCTCCAACTTGGCGCCCACCACTATCGAGGCGCGGCTTCCACGGCTGCTGGTGCTCGGCAACGACAATTCGTCTGCGGCACAACTCGACCCTGAGCGATACGAGTCAGTCGATGGCATGCAAACCAATTGCGCGTTGGCGCGGGCCAGCATCGCCCTCTTTCCCGATGCAACCGCCGTGGCGAGCGATCAATGCGAACTCTCGTCGCAACTCTGGCCGCGCCTCATCGCCCAATATCAACCCGATGTTGTTGTTATTTCCACAAGGTCGCCAGTGCTCGATCTTGGCGCGGTTCCCCCCGACGCGCCGATCAACCAATACGTCGATCGGTGGAATTCGGCATACAACGAACTCGACCTTGCGTTCGCGCAGCTCGATGCCTCCCCGATTCCCTATGTGCTGGTCGAGAACCCATCCATCGGCGACGACAACACCGAAGACTTCGATCGCCTTCGGCTCACCCATCCGCGTGCGGGCATCGCAGTCACGACGCACAGCGAACTGGTGGCGGCAATCGATGCGCAGCTCAACGGTGACGACGCGGCATCCGATCGGCTCAGCGTGTTGGTGGTTGGCGACTCGACATCGCTGTTCTTGGCCCGAGCATTGAGCGACGCCGCTTCTGATCGATTGCAGGTTACGTGGGCCGGCGAAAATGGGTGCCCGTTTGTTCGCGTTGAAGCGATTCGAGCCTCACGGCAACTGAACGACACGTGGTCCACCTCGTGCACGCCGGTCGCTACAAAGGTGCAACCTCTCATCGCTACACACCCGCCGGATGTGGTGCTACTCGCATCTACCGTCTACGAACTCGAAGACCAGCGCTACCTAGGCGACCCACAGTGGCACACACCCAAGGACGCCGCCTACAGATCGCACCACGACACAGAGATGTCTGCGTTTGTGGCGATGCTGCAAACGCATCAGGTACCACTGCTTGTCGCCACATCTCCCGGAGCGCTCGCAGGTCCGTTCTTCACTCCCGAGATGACTGCGCCGTGGCGTTTAAGCGAATGGAATCGTCAGATCAATCGTTGGTGCGACAGTTCGCCATACATCGACTGCTTCGATTACGCGGGCCCACTCCTCGCAGCCGAAGCAGTCAACGGAGTCATGCGTAGCGATGGCGTGCACCCCGATATCGAGCCGCTCACCGCACTGGCGCAGCAGGTGCTTGCGAACAGCCTCATCGCCAAAACTCTCGAGTTGCGACAGACGCTTGGGCTCACGATTCAGCCCGCGCGATGAAGACTCGCGTCTCTAGCGCGGGCCCAACACTGCGTCGCTCACGCGGCGACGGTGGTAGCTGGCGCTGCCCCACGCAGGCATCAACGCCCAGGCCTTCTTCATGAACAACTGCAGATCGCATTCCCACGTGTAGCCAATGGCACCGTGCACCTGCAGCGCACTGCGCGCAGCCTTCTGCGCCGCGTCGGAGGCAAGCGACTTCGCCATGCTCACATCGCGGGCACGGGTGTCGGAGTCAGTGGCATGTGACCACGCCGCGCGATACACAGCGGGGCGTGCAAACTCGACCTTGAGTAACGCGTCGGCCATGAGATGTTTCACTGCCTGGAACGAGCCAATCGGCTGACCGAACTGGCGACGATCGCGGGCGTAGTCGCCTGCGATGGCGAGCATGCGCGACGACAAGCCGAGCAAGTAAGCAGCTGCGGCTAACGAGCCCGCATCGGTGGCGGTCTCACGATCGCTGCCGACGAACACACCAGCGGTCTCGGTGCCGGCCAAGGTGACCAACTGTCGACCATGGTCGATGCCTTCAACTTCGGTGAGCTGCAACTGCGATGTCTCGATCGCGCGGATTGAGTCGTGATCGCTGAGCAGCACGACACCCGCAACTGCGGTGTGCGGCACATAGCGCTCGCCCATCAGCGCAGCCGTTACGGCCACCGAACCATCGGCAACGCCAGCGGCCCATGGCGTGCCCGCAAGAGCGAGCGCGCCAACGGTCATGGTCTCAATGACGGGTCCGGGTACGGCAGCCCGACCGAGTTCTTCAATGAGCAAAATCGTGTCGACGAAGCTGCCGCCCATGCCGCCATCGGCTTCGGGAAGCATCATCGACAGCACACCCATCTCGGCCAAACGCGACCACAGCGCTGCGTCGTGACCAGCACCGGTTTCCCACACTTGGCGCAGATGTGCAGCAGTGAATTCGCGTTCAAGCATCTCGCGCAGGCCTGCTGCGAACTGCTGTTGATCTGAAGTGAAGCTGAATTTCATGGCGGGTCAGCCTCTCGGAAGATTCAGGACTCGGTCAGCGATGATGTTGCGCTGAATCTCGTTGGTGCCGGCATACAGCGGGCCACTGAGGCTGAACAAGAACCCATCGACCCAGCGTTCGTGTGGACCATCGATGCGTTCGGCGTCGGGCCCGAGCAGTTGCAGCGCCAGCTCATGGGCACGCACGTCCATCTCGCTCCAGAAGATCTTGTTGAGGCTCGACTCGCTACCAATGTGGCCGCCCTCGAGCAGCTTGGTGACGGTCATGTAGGTGTGCAGTCGATAGCCCTCGGCCTGCATCCACAGGTCGGTAACTGCGTCGCGCATGGTGTCGTCGTCGGGGTCGCCAATCTTGATCCACAGCTTGATCAAACGATCGACGGCAACGTTGAAACGCGCCGGGCTGCGCAAGCTGACGCCACGCTCAAAGCCCGCCGTGGCCATCGCCACGCTCCAACCATTGCCCACACCGCCGAGCGTGTTCTCGATGGGAACATGCACATCGTCGAAGAAGATCTCGGCGAAGCCCGTGTCGCCATCAAGCTGAGCGATGGGACGCACCGTGATGCCGGGTGTATCGAGCGGCATCAGGATGAACGTGAGTCCCTTGTGGCGCGACGACTCAGGATCGGTGCGGAAAATTCCGAAGCACCAGTCGGCCCATGCCGCGCGGCTGGCCCAGATCTTTTGGCCGTTGATGATCCATTCGCTGCCGTCGTCGCTGAGCGCCGCCTTGCTGCGGATGCTGGCCATGTCGCTACCGGCATCGGGCTCGCTCCAGGCCTGAGCCCAGATCTCGTCGCTCTTGGCCATCGCTGGCAAGAAGCGAGCTTTTTGCTCGGGCGTGCCCACCTCGATGATGGTTGGACCCAACAAAAAGATGCCGTTCTGGCTCACTCGGCCGGGAGCGCCGCTGCGCCAATACTCTTCTTCGAAGATCAGCCACTTCACATAGTCGGCGCCACGACCGCCGTACTCGACAGGCCAACTGACTGCCGACCAGCGACCCTCGTAGAGCTTGGCTTCCCATTGGCGGTGCAGTTCGAAGCCTTCGGCGGTGTCGAAACTTGGTAGCGGGGCGCTCGGCACATTGGCTTCGAGCCACGCCCGGGCCTCGGCTCGAAAGGCTTGTTCGTCGGCGGTCTCGGTGAGATCCATGGGTGCGTACCGTATCTGACGCGGCGTCAGATACATGTGCCGTGCGACGGTCGACGCTCGTTTACAACAGGCGAATGTGGCAACATTCGGCCATGACTTCTTCATTCACTCTCGAAGACATGCAGGCCGCGTGGGAAGAATTTCAACGCCTCGGCGCACGCGGTCGCGATTGGCCGGCATGGGCCGCGCTGTTCACCGACGACGCCACCTATTACGAACACTGCCTCGGCAAGTACTACGGCGCCGACGAAATTCGTGAGTGGATCATCCGCCAGATGGAGCCCGTTGCCTGCATGACCTTCTCAGTCGATTGGGCCATTCTGCAGCCGCCATATTTGGCGTTCAACATCTGGAACCACATGCCCGATCCGGCTGGAGGCGATGCGCGCTTTTCGTTCAGCAACCTCACCTTGCTCACCTATGCAGGCAACGGCAAGTGGAGTTGGGAAGAAGACTTTTACGCTCCCGACGGCGCCAGCAAAACCGTTATCGCTTGGTACACGGCTGGCGGCAAACCCACCATGGATGCCGATCCCAGCATCACGCACATCACCCTCGCCGCCGAACCCGCTATCGATGACCCCGCCGGCGTGGCCGAGATGGTGCGGGCATACCAGGCAGGCACGCCCACGTACGCAGCCGACTCGGTGGTGTGGGATCACGTCACCGGCAACATGGCTGGCGCAGATGCTCCGTTGTTCACCCAACCCGCCGACGTCGTGGTGAAAGACGGCAAGCGCGCCTTCCTGCGCTGCGGCGACACAGCCATCGCGCTCACACACGCTGGCGGTGGGCGCATTGCGTTCGAAGAGCGCGCCCACAATCCCACCGAGGTCAAGTGACCCCTACTCCTGCGTCGGTCCCACTGATCGACATCTCGGCGCTGCGCGATAACAGCGATGTGTCGGCAGTAGCCGCCGTTGGTGCCGCAATCGATGCTGCATGCCGAGACACAGGATTCTTCTGTATCAGCGGGCACGGCGTGGATCTCGAGTTGTTCGAATCGCTCGATGCGCTGGCCCGCGAGTTCTTTGCGTTGCCGCAATCAGCCAAGGCCGACATCGCTATGGCTCGCGGCGGTCGCGCGTGGCGAGGATGGTTTCCTCTCGGCGGCGAAGTCACCAGCGGTGTGCCCGACCGCAAAGAGGGCATCTACTTCGGTCAGCAACTTGGACCCGATGACCCACGCGTTCAAGCAGAGCTTCCGCTACACGGCAGCAACTTGTTTCCTTTGCAACTACCCGCGCTTGCGCCAGCCGTGCTCGCTTGGATCGATGCGCTGACCGAACTCGGCCACATCGTGATGTCTGGCCTTGCGCTGGGTCTCGGGCTGCCAGCCAACTGGTTTCGAGAGAACCTCACCAGCGACCCAACGTTGCTGTTTCGCATCTTCCAGTATCCAGTCGACGGCCCAGGCACTTGGGGCGTGGCCCAACACACCGACTACGGACTGCTCACCCTGTTAGCCCAAGACAACTGCGGCGGACTTCAAGTGCTGGGTCGCGACGGATGGGTCGACATCGAGCCCATCCCCAACACATTCGTGTGCAACATCGGCGACATGCTCGAGCGCATCACCGGTGGCAGATACCGCTCTACGTTGCACCGCGTACGCAACACCAGTGGCCGCGATCGCTTGTCGTTTCCGTTCTTCTTCGACCCCAGTTGGCACGCTCGCCCGCAGCCGCTGCCGCTGGCCGCCGAGCCCGGCGACGCCGAACGGCTGCAGGCCGACGCTGCGCGTTGGGATGGTCGCAGCGTGTTCGACTTCGACGGAACCTACGGCGAATACCTGACCGCGAAGGTCAGCAAGGTCTTTCCCGACCTTGTTCATGTAATCTGACGCCGTGTCAGAAACCCTCTCCCGCGTTCCGATCATCGATGGCTGGTTCACCGACGACATTGATGCGCCCACACTCATCGGCGCGAAGTGCTCGCAATGCGGCACCTTCGTGTTTCCTCCTCGCAGCAGCGACTGCCCTAACCCCAACTGCGACTCGATCACACTCGACCCAACGCCGTTGTCGCGTTTTGGTCGCATCTGGAGTTACACCGAGAATTGCTACGCGCCACCATTGCCGTACGTAGCCGCCGAGCCATACGAGCCATACGCACTGGCCGCTGTTGAGCTCGCCGCCGAAGGCCTCGTAGTGCTCGGCCGTGTGGCCACTGGCATTCGCGCGGTCGACCTCAAGGTCGGTATGGAAATGCAACTCGAACTCGACGTGTCGCACCGCGACGCCGACCACGAATACATGGTCTACGTGTGGGCACCTGCCACGCCGGGCTCGGAGGCAGCGCAATGAGCAACGACCGCGACATCGCAATTCTTGGCGTGGGCATGCACCCATGGGGCAAGTGGGGCCACGACTTCACCGAATACGGAATGGTCGCTGCGCGCGCTGCGCTCGCCGATGCACAGGTTCAGTGGAAAGACATCCAGTACGTCGCTGGCGCCGACACCATTCGCAATGGCTATCCCGGTTTCGTAGCGGGTGCCACGTTCGCGCAAAAGCTCGGCTGGAACGGCGCTCGCGTCAGCAGCAGCTACGCCGCATGCGCCTCGGGCGCAATGGCGCTCGATTCGGCTCGCGCCCAAATCCTCGCTGGCTTCTGCGATGTGGCTCTGGTCATTGGCGCCGACACCACACCCAAGGGCTTCTTTGCTCCGGTGGGTGGCGGCGACCGCAAGCACGACCCCGACTGGCAGCGCTTCCACGTGCTCGGCGCAACGAACCCGGTGTACTTCGCACTGTTCGCTCGCCGTCGCATGGACATGTACGGCGCCACCGCCGAAGACTTCGCTCAGGTGAAGGTGAAGAACAGCCGTCACGGTCTGAATAACCCCAACGCCCGCTTCCGCAAAGAGAACGTGATCGCCGACGTGCTGAATAGCCCCATCGTCAGCGACCCGTTGCGCCTACTCGACATTTGCGCCACCAGCGATGGTGCCGCAGCCATGGTGGTGTGCAGCATGGACTTCGCTCGCAAGCACCTCGGCAACACCGATGGCCTGTGCCGCGTCAAGGCCGTCGGCACCGTGGCGCCTACATATCCGCAAAGCGTGCTCGAGCTTCCCGACATCGCCAGTGACTCCACCGCCGTGGTGCCAGCACCAGCACGCAAATGGAAAGACACCATTGCGTTCGCTGCCTACGAGCAGGCCGGCATCGGCCCCGAAGACGTCGACCTCGCCGAGGTCTACGACCTCTCTACTGCGCTCGAACTCGACTGGTACGAACACATCGGTCTGTGTGCCGAAGGCGAAGCCGAGGGTCTGCTGCGATCCGGCGTCACCACCCTTGGCGGCCGAGTTCCCGTCAACGCCAGCGGCGGCCTCGCCTGCTTCGGCGAAGCCATTCCGGCGCAAGCAATCTCGCAGGTGTGCGAACTTGTCTGGCAACTTCGCGGCCAAGCCACCGGACGCCAGGTCGAGGGCGCCCGCGTGGGCATCACCGCCAACCAAGGCTTGTTCGGACACGGCAGCTCAGTCATCGTCGCTCGCTAGTTGCACCGATGAAGCTGCACGTCATCGATCTCTCAGTGCCATGCTCGGCCCCGGCCGAGGTGGCGTTCGATGTGTTGCGCGATGCAGTGGGATGGTCGAAATGGACCGCCGCCAAAACCGCTTACCTCGAACGAGAAGGTACGCCAGCGCCCGACGGTGTCGGCGCAATCCGACGTTTCAAGACTGGCCCCTTTGGCAGCCGCGAAGAAGTGGTGGCCTACGAAGCACCCACGCACTTTGCGTACATCTTGCATTCGGGTATTCCCGTTCGCGATTACCGCGCCGATGTCACCATCACGCCGAATGAGGCAGGCACCGGCTGCTCGATTGCGTGGCACAGCACGTTTCATCGCAAGCAACCACTCACCGGCGCGGCGACTCGATTCATGCTCCAACGCTTCTTGCTGACCACCGCTCGCAATCTCGCCAAAGAGGCCGAAGCACGCGGCTGATTCGCCACGAATCTGGCGCACGCCTCACGACGGCGTATCGTGCAGGCATGCCTGAAGCCTTCATTGTCGATGCCGTCCGTACCCCCGTTGGCCGCCGTGGAGGCGCGCTCAGCACCGTGCACCCCGCCGACCTCGGCGCGCACAGCATCAAGGCGCTCATCGAGCGCACCGGTGTAGACCCCGGCGCCGTCGACGACTGCATCTTCGGCAACGTCGACTCCATTGGGCCACAGGCCGGATGCATCGCCCGCACTGCATGGCTCACCGCCGGGTTGCCCGAGCATGTGCCCGGCACCACCATCGATCGTCAGTGCGGCTCTGCCCAGCAAGCCGTGCACTTCGCAGCGCAAGCCGTGATGAGCGGCACGATGGATCTCGTGGTCGCCGGCGGCGTGCAGAACATGAGCATGATCCCTATTTCGTCGGCCATGACGGCCGGACAGGCGCTTGGTTTCGACGATCCGTTCACCGGCTCAACTGGTTGGACCAGCCGCTACGGCAACGGCGAAGTCAACCAGTTCGTCGGTGCCGAGATGATGGTCAAGAAGTGGAACATCACCCGCGAAGAGATGGAAGAGTTCGCCGTCAACTCGCACCTGCGTGCCCTGCGCGCTCGCGAGGAAGGTCGCTTCGATGGCCAGATCGCTCCGCTCAACGGCCTCACCTTCGACGAAGGTCCACGCGAGCCCAACTGGGACAAGATCCGTTCGCTGCCAACGCTCACACCCGACGGCCGCATTACGGCTGCATGCGCCAGCCAACTCAGCGATGCATCGGCTTCGTTGCTCATCGCTAGCGAGCAAGCCATCAAAGATCACGGCCTCACGCCACGCGCTCGCATCCACCACATCAGCGTCTTGGCCGATGACCCAATCATGATGTTGTCGGCCCCCATCCCAGCCACCAAGCGCGCGTTGGCCAAGACCGGGCTCACCCCCGACGACATCGATCTGGTCGAGATCAACGAGGCATTCGCACCGGTGGTTCTGGCGTGGCTCAAAGAGACCGGCTTCGACTACAACAAGGTCAATGTGAACGGTGGCGCTATTGCCCTCGGACACCCACTGGGTGCCACTGGCGCACGACTGATGACCACCTTGCTCGCCGAGCTCGAGCGCACCGGCGGCCGCTTCGGCTTGCAGACCATGTGCGAGGGCGGCGGCCAGGCCAACGTCACCATCATCGAACGCCTCTAGTCGCAGCATTGTGAGCATCGTCCGCAAGGCAACATCGGCAGATCTGCCACGGCTGTGTCGCACGATGGTTCACGCGTTCGCCGACGACCCAGTGATGCGTTGGCTCTTTCCAGACGACACCGAGTTCTTCGAAGGTAACGGCGCGTCTGTGCGCTTTTTGTTCTGGCGATGGCTGGCCTACGACCAGACATTCACCACCGACGACAGCGTTGCCGTGGCAGCGTTTATCCCACCCGGGCGTCCCGATCTCGGCACAGCTCCCGAACCAAATTCGCCATCCCATCCGGCTGAGCGAATCGAGAAGTTCATTGCTCTCGGAGGGTGTTTGCAGGAGCACACACCACCTGAGCCGCACTGGTATCTCAACTTGTTGGCAACGCATCCGCATTGGCAACGGCAGGGTCTCGGCGCGCTGATGATCTCGCCCATCGCCGAAATCTGCGACCGCGAAGGCCTTCCGCTTTTCCTTGAGACCGAGACCTCAGCAAACGTTGCCTACTACGGCCACCTTGGTTTCACGGTGCGCAGCGAGTGGGATGTGCCGCTCAACGGGCCGCACATGTGGGGAATGATTCGCGCTCCACGCACATAGGTTCGTGTGCGCTCCTGACAAGTTTCAGGCTCTGCGTTAGATTGGCCCGCAGGCATACCAAGGGGCTTCAATGCACGATCTCATCATCCGCGGCGGCACTCTCGTCGACGGCACCGGCGCACCGCGATTCACCGCAGACATCGCCATCAACAACGGTCGCATCACTGCAATCGGTAACGACCTCGGCGAGGCGAGCGAAGTGCTCGACGCCACCGGCCTCGTGGTCACACCGGGCTTCGTCGACATCCATACGCACTACGACGGCCAAGCCACCTGGGACGACCTACTCGAGCCATCCAGTGGTCACGGCGTCACCACGGTCGTTGCCGGCAACTGCGGTGTGGGCTTCGCTCCCGTGCGACCCGGCAAAGAAGAGTGGCTCGTGCAACTCATGGAAGGCGTCGAAGACATTCCCGGCACCGCGCTGCACGAAGGCATCAGCTGGGGCTGGGAAAGCTTCCCTGAGTACCTCGATGTACTCGACTCGCGCACCTACGCCATCGACATCGCTACCTATGTCGGCCACGGCCCAATCCGCGCCTATGTCATGGGCGACCGCGGTGCACGCAACGAGCCCGCCACCCCCGAAGACATCGCCGGAATGAAGCAACTCGTCACCGAGGCCATCGCCGCTGGCGCCATTGGTTTCTCGTCGAGCCGCACCCTGAATCACAAAGCCCGCGATGGCGAGCCTGTGCCCGGAACCTTTGCCGCCGAAGACGAACTCAACGGACTCGCCGATGGTGTGTGTGATGCCGGCGGCGGCTTGTTCGAAATCGCGCCGCAAGGTCTTGAATTCGAGGCCGAAGTCTTCCTCGGCGAAGTCGATCTGCTCAGCCGCATTGCCCTGCGCACGGGCCTGCCCGTCACGTTCGCGATGCTGCAGAACGAGCGCAACCCTGACTCTTGGCGCCTCGCGCTCGACAAGGTCGACGCCACCAATGCTGCTGGCGGCAACATGCGTCCACAGATCGCGGCACGCCCCTTCGGCATGATGATCGGCTGGGCCAACAACAACCCATTCACCAAGCGCCCCACCGTGGTAGATCTCGTGAGCCGCCTCGATGGCGAAGCACTGCGCGCCGAACTCCGCAAGCCCGAGGTCAAGGCTGCCGTGCTGAGCGAAACCGATCTACCGAGCGACGAGTCGATTCAGTTCGATGGCCTCGGTCCGTTCTTGCAGCTCATGCTCGACAAGATCTACTCGATGGGCGACACACCTAACTACGAACCATCAGCCGACAACACCGTGGCCGCGTTGGCCGCCACACACGGTGTCGATCCGCTCGAGATGGCCTATGACCTACTCAACACCGCCGAGGGCAATGCTTTCTTGATGCTTCCGTTCTTCAACTACGTAGGCGGCACACAAGACGCCATCTACGAAATGTTGCAGCACCCAGCCACGGTGTCGGGCCTCAGCGACGGCGGCGCGCACTGCCGAATGATCTGCGACGCATCGATCCCCACCTATGTGCTCAGCCACTGGGCCCGAGATCGCGAAGGCCTCAAGCTGACGCTCGAGCAGGCCGTCAAGTGTCAAACCCACGACACCGCCGAGGTGGTCGGCTTCCACGATCGCGGCACCATCGCCGTGGGCCTGCGCGCCGACATCAACATCATCGACATGGACACGCTCGACCTCGAATACCCACGCGCGGTCGACGACCTGCCCGCCGGCGGCCGACGTCTGATGCAGGCCGCGCATGGCTATGTGGCAACTATCGTCAACGGCGAGATCACCCGTCGCAACGGTGCCGACACCGGCGCCCGCCCCGGCCGCCTCGTCCGCTCCGCCCACTAACTCACCCGCCACCCCACCCACCGCAACCGCCACCCACACTGTTTGCTTCAACAAAGCGTTTGTTGAAGACAATTGGTTGAGGGTCGACCAAAAGTCTTCAACAAAACCGGGAGTGAGCGGGTGAG
>JAPKZR010000190.1 GCA_026393695.1 Actinomycetota bacterium | reverse complement strand
GCAGGCCCGTTCTGGGGTTGGCGTTGATCGCGTGTTCCACGCGGTCCGCAAAGAGCGCCCGGTTCGGCATTCCCGTGAGCGGGTCGTGCAGTGAGAGGTACTTGTTGGCGTCACTTTGCCGATGGACCCTGCTTGTGACCGACCACAGAATGGCAGCCACAACGAGCCAGAGAACCAACAGCCCCCCGAGCAACACGATGTAGGTCTGGCGAAGCGTCGCCGCGTGTGCTGCAGCGATTGGGGCATACGGAACGTAGAGCTCGAGAGCACCAACTACTCGAAATGGGGCCGAACTCGAAACGATCGGGAGATATACCTCGATTGCATCGACGCCGACCGGCCGATTGCCATCCACCGGGTCAGCACCAAACTGGGTTCGACCGGCGACAGTGCCGCCAGCGAGCACCACTGAAATGTCCTCGCTCAAATCGGGGCGACCAGGCAACGCATCTGGGTGTAGCGCGTCAAACACCACTCGGCCGGAAATGTCGCGCAGCCGCAAACGGAACACCGTGGTGTTGTCAACGAGTGCCGTTGTCGCTGCTTTGAGTCCCTCGCGAACGGCCGGCGAGAGCGTCTCGGTCGACCCCAACTCATCAACGAACGGCCGCAACGCAGACCGATTGATTGTCTGCGCTTGCAGCAGTGCGGCGGCTACCGCGTCCTCCTGCGATGCGATCGCCGTGGTGTGCGTCAGCACAACGCCAAGGCCAAAAATCGGAACGAAAGCGATAGTTGCATATGCAACAAAGCGACGAAGGCTGCGGCTTGCTTCCGATTTCACGGTTGTTCATCGTCACCCACAGACCCTTACTTGAGGAGTTCTCCGCAAGCGCCCCATAAGTGGCGCACCAGAACCCAGCGCGCCGAGGGCCCACATCAGGCACCTCTGACTAAGGTGGCTGTCGTGCCCTCCGATCACAGTGCCCCCGATTCGCCGAGGGGCAGCGACCGCCAGACGCAACGAAACGACCGGTCCACCCTTCGGTCTGCGATACGTACCGACTTTCGAGAATCGCAATGGCGACATCGTTTCGCTCTTGTTGGCGTGATCATCTGGCTGTCATACGAGTGGGGCCCTGGTAATGAAACCGTTACCCCGTGGGCGTTGGCGAAGATCATCAGCGTCAACACAAATGTGATCGTCATCCCCATCACTGCAGGAGTCGGCTTCGCCTTCACCACGCTGCAACAGCTTGCGTCAGGCTTCACCGCACTCGCTGGGTTCTCGATGTTCGACCGCACTTCAAACGCTGCGTGGCAGCTACTCACCAAGCGATCAACCGACACCCCCGGCGCATGGCAACGCCTCGGCTTCGGCGCACGTTGCGCACTGGTCTTCGGCTTGGGTACCACCGCCGTAGCGCTGATCCAGATCATGTCTACCGGCCAAACCGGCGTGCGTCGCCACAGCTCAGTCATCCGCCAAAGCGCGTTCTTGTGCGGTGCCATCGTCGGCCTCATTGGCGCAATCGTCGCCTCACTCGCCTACATCGGGCGGCGCGTCGATGCGCTTGCCAGCGAGACCGAATGGATGCTCCGGGTATTCGGCAATCCGTTGTTCTGGCTTGCGTTGCTGGTGATCGGCGCAGTGTGGCGACCGATGCAACGGGTGTTCTCGAAAAAGACCGAGTGATTCCTCAAGGTTGTGTTAATGCTGCCGATGTATTTTCGTGCGACAGAATCCCAGCCCACCAAGTGGTCTTCTTGACTTCGGTGGAATCCACAACGAAATCGAGGCGCTGGCCCAACGAGGGTCCGAAGTCGGCACCCGTGAATCCTCAGGTTTGTCGCGAGTCTCGATGCCCGAGCCAAGCCACGACGTTGTTGCGCTTCCGGCGAGCCGCACACGAGTTACGTGGATCGTTCTCGCAAGCTTTTGTGTCGTCATCGCGGCCCATGCTGCGGGTCTGTTGTTCGGCCTGGCGTACCCAGTCATCACTGCCGCCGGCGTGGTCTGCGCAACCATCGGTCTGCGTCGCCATCAGCCTCACCTGCAATGGCCATGGTGGTCACTTGTCGCTACCGGCGCGTTGTGGACCATCAGCGGCGCTGTT
>JAPKZR010000267.1 GCA_026393695.1 Actinomycetota bacterium | reverse complement strand
TCGCTCAGGTTCTCAAGAACGATGTCGTCGTCAGCCATGTTGGGTCTCCCTTACGAGTGCCACGCAATCCACGATACGGGAAGTTACTATATCGTGGATTGACGCGGTGGGTCAATGAGCGGTGCTGCTGTACCGGTTATTCCCAGCCACGAAGCACGCCTCTGCACGCTATGACATGGGAAAGGTTTCGCCCGATGGCTCGGACTCGATATGCGGTTGCAGGTCTGGCCTTGAGCATAGGCACTGTCCTCATGGGATCGGGGCTTCTCAGTTCGTTGATGGGCGTGAGATCAAAGACGGCGGGCATCAGCGCCGGGGTCATGGGCGTAGCGATGGCCATGTTCTACGCAGGCTTCGTGGCGGGCATCCCTGCGATGACCAAAGTGCACGAGCTCCTCTCGCGCCGCTCATTGTTCGTGCTCTGCACCCTCTTCATGGCTGCTGGGTCGCTTGGCTACGGCCTGATGGTGAACGCAGTCGCTTGGCTGGTATTGCGATTCGTGACAGGTTTCTGCACCGCAGGCTGCTACCTCGTGGTCGAGACGTGGCTCAACGACATCGCCCACAACGAGATCCGCGGCAAGGTGATGGGCACCTACGTAGCGGTGGCCGCTGCGGGTATGGCCGCCGGCCAACTCGTTCTCTCGGTAGTGAACCCATCGTCGTGGGTGCCGTTTGGAATCGCCGGCGCTATCGGAGCCTTCGCATTCGCTCCACTGTTCACCGTGAAGGTCGGCGGCGAGCAGCGCCATCACCCAGCCGACACGGTGTCGTTGGCGCAGATGGCACGCATGGTTCCCTCGGGAATCGTTGGGTTCGTACTCGTGGGCGTTACCCAGGGTTGTTTGCTGCAAATGGCCGCCGTCTACGCCGCTCGCGCCGACCTCTCGTCGAGCCAAGTGGCGTTGTTCGTGGGCGCAATCACTACCGGCGCGGTCGCATTGCAATTCCCCATCGGAGCCCTCGGTGACCGAATCTCGCGCCGTGGCGTGATGGTGGCCCTGTGCGTGATGACCTCGGCAGTATGCGTACTTATGGCCAATGTGTCGCCTCATTCGGCAGTCTCGTTTGTGCTCGCATTCGCGCTCGGCGGCTTCAGCGCCCCGCTCTATGCCCTCGGCAACGCGTACACGAACGACTGGATTCCGCCTCACCAACGCCTAGCCGCGAGTCGAGCGTTGCTCAGCACCTACTCAATTGGCGCGGTTTTCGGGCCATTGCTCGCGGCAGCGGCCATGTCGATCTTCGGCACCGTTGGGTTTCTCTGGGCGCTGCTCGTGTCGCATGCCGCACTCGCCGTCTTTATGAGCTACCGCGTTGTGGTAGCCCCCGATCGGGCGTTTACGCCCCTAGCAGTAGGTTGACGACATGGCCAGCAGCACCTCCGGTATTCAATCGATCGAGCGCGCCTTCTCGGTGCTGCTCGCCGTCGCCACCGAGGCGGGCGGCATCACCGATGTAGCCCGCAGGGTGGGATTGCCCGTCAGCACAGTGGCTCGATTGCTCGCCACCCTTGAGCAATTGCAAGCTGTCGTGCGTCAAGACGACGGTGTGAGCTACCGCATCGGGCCAACGGTCAGCAGCCTCGCCGCAGGCAACGACACCACGCTCATCGGTCGGGCTCGACCATTTCTCGCTGAGCTGGTTGAGCATGTAGGCGAAACTGCTGGCCTCTCGGTGCTCGACGGCAACGAGGTGTTGTACCTCGATCATGTCGGCGCCGAAAACGTGATCCAGATCCAAGACTGGACCGGCAAGCGGACTCCGTTCCATGTTGTGTCATCCGGACTCGTGTTACTCGCTCACTCGAGCCCCAAGGCCATCGACAAACTGCTCATTGGCTCGCTCGAACAGTTCACCGAGCACACCTCCGTGTCAACAAAGAAGCTCCGCCAGCGCCTCGCCGCAATTCGCGACGCAGGTTGTGCATGGACCATCGAAGAGTTCCAGATCGGGCTCACGTCGGTGGCCGCGCCAGTTTTCAACAGCAAAGGTCAGCCTGTTGCAGCCATTCACTGCCACGGCCCGAGCTATCGGTTTGCTACCGCCGCCAACCGCAAAACCATCGAAACTGCAGTTATCGCTGCGGCTCGGCGACTCAGCGCCACAAAGCTTGACTAATTCCAGCGAAAACTCTTCAGTGACGCCTCTTCCACGATGCGGATTGATGTTGTATGGTGGTAACCAGCACAACCGTCCAAGGAATTTCTCCGCGAGCACCGGGAGCCGTAGCGACCATGTCCATCTTTCGATCACGTCAGCGCTCCGGCACCGTCGATGAACAACCCATCGCCCAAGGCATCCTTGACCGAGTGGCCCATGCGCATCTTGAGCTGATTCCCACGCCCAAGGCGCACCTGCAGTTTCCTGAGTTGCCCGAGGCGTCCACTGTTTCGGTCACCTGTTCTCCGGCCAAAGACATTCAGGCCACGCTTGACATGGCAGCTCAACTGCAAGACCTTGGCCACACAGTGATTCCTCACCTCGCGGCACGCATGGTCGAAGGCCCCGAGCAAGTGGCGGCTATCGCTCAATGGCTCAACGCTCACGACGTGCGCGATGTGTTCGTCATCGGTGGCGATGCCCCCGATCCACACGGTCCCTACTTAGACGCTGGCGCGCTGATCGAAGCGCTGCTCAACTCGAATGCAAACCTGGCCAATGTCGGCTTCGGCGGCTATCCAGAGGGCCACGCCACCATCCCGCTCAACAAGCTCGCCGATGCCGTGGCAAGCAAGCAGCAATTGCTCGACACAGCCGGCGTTGGGGGCTGGGTGTCGACCCAAATGTGCTTCGACACCAAGGCCGTGTCCAAGTGGATTCAGCACAGCCGTTCGCAGGGACTTCACCTCCCGATTCACCTCGGCATTCCCGGCGTCATCGACACCACCAAGCTGCTCACGATGGGCGCCAAGCTCGGTATCGGAGCATCGCTGCGCTACCTGCGCAAGAATCGCGCCGTCGTCAGCAAGCTGGCAGCCCCCGGAGGGTACGACCCGATGGAAATGCTCAGCCCATTGGCCCGCGAGTTCGAGTCCCTCGACATTTCCGCGCTTCACGTCTTCACGTTCAACCAAGTGGCCAACACCGCGGCATGGCGCCGAGCGGTGATCGGCGTCGCGGCGCACGCTCACTAACGAACAGCAATCTTTTCAACGTCCACTCTTGGCACTTACGAAGGAACAAAACATCATGGGGTTTCCATCAGATCTTGAAATCGCCCAAGCTGCTCCGTTGCAGCCGCTGCTCGACATCGCAGCCCAGATGGGCATCGGGCCCCACCTGATCGAGCCCTATGGCGACAGCCTGGCCAAGATCAAGTTGTCGGCAGTGCAAGAACTGGCCGATCGCCCCAAAGCAAAGTACGTGGTGGTTTCGGCCATCACACCAACGCCTCTCGGCGAAGGCAAGACCACCACCACCGTGGGACTCGGTCAGGCCTTTAAACACATCGGCAAGAAGAGCGTCATTGCTATTCGCCAGCCTTCGATGGGACCAACGTTCGGCATCAAGGGTGGCGCAGCGGGCGGCGGCTACAGCCAAGTCATCCCGATGGAGCTGCTCAACTTGCACCTCACTGGCGACTTCCACGCCGTGACCTCGGCGCACAACATGCTCTCAGCCGTGCTCGATAACCACCTGCACCAGGGCAACGAACTCGACCTCGACCTCAACAACATCACGTGGCGTCGAGTGCTCGACATCAATGAGCGCGCGTTGCGCAACATCGTCATCGGCCTTGGCTCGTCCGAAGATGGCGTCACCCGCCAGACCGGATTCGACATCACGGCCGCCTCCGAAGTGATGGCCATCTTTGCTCTGTGCACGTCGCTCAAAGACATGCGCGAGCGCCTCGGTCGCATTGTTGTTGGCTACACCCCATCGGGCGAGCCTGTTACTGCAGAAGCCCTCCAGGGTGCAGGCGCCATGGCGGCCATCATGCGCGATGCGCTCAAGCCCAACTTGATGCAGACGCTCGAAGGCACTCCGGTGCTCGTACACGCTGGCCCATTCGGCAACATCGCCCACGGCAACAGCAGCATCATCGCCGACCAGATCGGTATCCGCGGCGGCGACTACCTCATCACCGAGGCAGGCTTCGGCGCCGACATGGGTGCTGAGCGTTTCTTCAACATCAAGTGCCGCGCCTCTGGCTTGGCTCCCGATGCCGCAGTCGTTGTGGCCACAGTGCGCGCCCTCAAGGCGCACTCGGGTAATCACAAGATCGTTGCCGGCAAGGCGCTACCCGAGAACTTGCTCAAAGAGAACCCCGACGAAGTGCACATCGGCGGAGCCAACCTGCGCAAGCAGCTTGAGAACATCCGTATTCATGGTGTGACCCCAGTGGTGGCTATCAACGCCTTCCCTGGCGACTTCGATTCTGAGCATCGCGCCATCATCGAAATTGCCGAATCAATGGGCGCTCGCGTGGCCATCTGCACGCACTTCGCCAACGGCGGACGCGGCGCTACCGAGTTGGCCGAAGCCGTTGCAGAAGCTGCCGACGAGCCATCGAACTTCGAGGTGCTCTACCCATCAGAGGCCAGCCTCAAGACCAAGATCGAAACGGTCGCCACCAAGATCTACGGCGCCGCTGGCGTCTCGTACTCACCAACCGCCAACAAGCAGCTGGCCAACTACGAGCGCAATGGTTTCGGCCATCTGCCTGTGTGCATCGCCAAGACCCACTTGTCGATTTCATCCGATGCATCGCTGAAGGGTGCCCCGACGGGCTGGACCCTTCCCGTGCGCGAAGTGCGCGCGTCGGTTGGCGCCGGGTTCGTGTACCCAATCTGTGGCGATATGCGCACGATGCCCGGCCTTGGCGGCGACCCCGCCGCGCATCACATCGATATCGATGAAAACGGCGTCATCAGCAACCTTTCGTAAGTCGTAAGATCACACGCAGTCAAATACCACCGTTACAAGTTTGAGAGTTTTTCCATGACTACAGAGATCGAGCGCACTTCAGGCGGGGCCATCATCATGAATGGCGCCGCACTTCGCGACGACACGGTGGTGCGCCTACGCGCAGAGATCGAAGCCATGGGTCTCGGCTATCCAACGGTGTGTCTCGCAACCGTGCTCGTGGGCGACGACAAGCCCAGCCAGATCTACGTACGCACGAAGCACAAGAAGGCTGCCGAGGCCGGAATGACCTCGACGCATGTCGGGCTCCCAATCGATGCCACCCAGGTCGAGGTTGAAGACGCTGTGCGCACGCTCGCTGCCGATCCGTCGGTTCACGGAATCTTGGTGCAGCTGCCGTTGCCAGCGCACCTCGACACCGAAGCAGTACTCGATCTTGTGCCAGCCGAGAAAGACGTCGATGGCCTCACCGAGAAAAGCATGGGCCGCCTGATGCGCGGTCGTCCCGGCCATGTGCCATGCACGCCCAAGGGCGTCATGCGTTTGCTCGAGCGTTACGAAATCCCAACGGTCGGCAAGAAGGCTGTCGTCATCGGCCGCTCGTCGCTCGTGGGCTTGCCGCTCGCAGTGTTGTTCGCCCGCAAGGGCGTCGACGCCACTGTCACCTTGGCTCACTCGCGCACTACCGATCTCGTCGAGGTCTGCCGCGACGCCGACATCATCGTCGGCGCTGCCGGCATGGCTCGCCTCATCACGGCCGCACACGTGAAGCCCGGCGCTACCGTCATCGATGTCGGCGTGTCACGCACCGAGTCAGGCATCGTTGGCGATGTCGACTTCGACAGCGTTCAAGCCGTTGCTGGAGCCATCACTCCGATGCCCGGCGGCACTGGTCCAATGACCATCGCCTGCCTGCTCGAAAACACTCTTGAAGCCGCACGTATGCTCGGTGCAGTTCCTCCCGCTCCGACGACAACCCGAGGGAGGTGACACATGGCAACAAAACGCACCCCACGACCCGATTACGTTCGCATCACCGAGCCCTTGGTTCGCGAAAACGGCGTGCTCCGCCCGGCAACTTGGGACGAAGCACTCACCCGCGCCGCGGCAGGCTTTCGCCACGCAGTAGATACTTACGGCGAGAACGGCATCGGAGTTTTCTCGTGCTCAAAAGCCACCAACGAAATGAACTTCCTTGCTCAGAAGTTCACGCGTCAGGTACTCGGCACCAACAACATCGACTCCTGTAACCGAACTTGACACGCCCCTAGCGTGGTCGGTCTGGCCACAGTGTTCGGTGTCGGCGGCGGCACATCTTCGTACCGAGAGGTCGAAGACACCGATGTGATTGTGCTCTGGGGATCTAACGCCCGAGTCGCACACCCCATCTTCTTTCATCATGTTCTTCGCGGCATTCGCAATGGCGCCAAACTCTTCGTCGTCGATCCTCGTCGCACCGATTCGGCGCGCTGGGCCGATCGTTGGCTTGGACTTCATGTGGGCGCCGACATCGCGCTTGCCCACGCCATCGGCCGCGAGATCATCGCAGCTGGTCTCTACAACCGCGCCTTTGTCGAAGGTTCAACTACCGGCTTCGACGAATACCGCGCCGCGGTCGAACCATGGACCCTCGAGCACGCCGAAGTTGTCACGGGCGTGCCCGCCGACGCAATCCGCGAACTCGCCCATGCCTTCGCTCGCGCCGACCGTGCCCAGATGTGCTGGACCCTTGGCATCACCGAACACCACAACGGTGTCGACAACGTGTTGTCGCTGATCAACCTCAACTTGTTGTGCGGTCATGTTGGCCGCTTCGGCGCCGGCATCCAACCACTTCGCGGCCAGAACAACGTGCAGGGCGGCGGCGACATGGGCGCCATCCCCAACAAGATGTCTGGCTTCCAAGACATTCTCGACGCCGACGTGCGCCACAAGTTTGGCACCGCCTGGAACTGCACCATTCAGCCTCACTACGGCAAGCACCTCACCCAGATGTTCGAAGCAATGGAGCGCAAGGAAATGCGCGCTCTCTATGTGATCGGCGAGAACCCAGCCCAATCCGAAGCCGACTCTGCGCACGCGATTCACATTCTTGAGGGCCTCGAACACATGGTGGTGCAAGACATCTTCCTCACCAAGACCGCCGAGCTCGCCGACGTGGTTCTGCCCGCATCGGCAGCATGGTGCGAAACCGAAGGCACCGTCACCAACAGCGAGCGGCGCGTACAGCGAGTACGCAAAGCCATCGAGGCGCCCGCCGGCTCACGCGACGACACGGGAATCATCATCGAGTTGGCTCATCGCATGGGCCACACCGACTGGCAGTACCCAACGTCGGAATCCATCTGGAACGAACTGCGCAGCCTGTCGCCAATGCATCACGGCATGTCCTACGCGCGGCTCGAAGCACTCGACGGCATTCAGTGGCCGTGCCCGTCAAACGACACCCTCGAGCCTTCGTATCTGCACGGCCGGCTCTGGGCCGAGAACCCCGCCGATCGCGGTCGCCTCGCCCCATTCAGCGCTGTGTCGTGGGCGGGCCCAGTCGATCTCATCACCGATGAGTTCCCCATCCGCCTCACCACCGGCCGCCGTCTCGATTCGTACAACACCGGCGTACAAAGCGGAGCCATTGCGTCTCCGCTGCGTGAGGGCGAGACCCTCGACATGAACCCCGACGACGCGATGCGCATCGGCATCGACAACGACGAAGTCGTGCGCATCACATCCCGTCGCGGCTATATCGAGGCGCCTGTTCGTTACGACAGCCACCTTCGTCCGGGCCTTGCGTTCATGACCTTCCATTTCCCCGACGAGATCGACGTAAACGTGCTCACCATCGAAGCCAACGACCCCAAGTCGGGCACGGCCGAATTCAAGGCCAGCGCAATCCGAGTCGAGAAACTCAACGCCCCTGTGCCAGTAGCTGGCGAATAGCCATGGATCTCCGCTTTCCCAAAGAGGAGCCCACACTCGCCGAAGTGCAAGCGCTCGATGCAGTGCTCGGCGAGTCACACGTGGTCGAAGGGTGGCAGCGCGAGCGCGGTGGCGCTCACTTGGCTGCCGACCAGCGCCCACACCTCTTGGCAGCGTTGCATGCCTTACAAGATCGCGTTGGCTGGGTGAGTCCTGGCGGTCTCGGCGAGCTGTGCCGCAGACTCGATGTGCCACCAGCCGAGGCCTACGGTGTTGCAAGTTTCTACGCCATGTTCAGCATGGAAGAACGCCCGGCCCGCGTTGTGCACGTGTGTGCAGATCTTGCGTGTCAGGTGCTCGGCGCCGGAGCGCTGCTCGACGCGGTGCAAGCCGAGTGCGGCAACCCGAGCCAGACCGGCGTGCCCGGAGCATGGCAGCCCAGCCCCTGCCTTGGTCTGTGCGAGCGTGGTCCAGCCATCCTCGTTACCGAAGCCGGCGACCCCGCTCACGAAGCCGTCATCGCGCCCGCTATCGCTACCGATGTTGCGATTGCTTTGCGAGTCGGACCAAAGGGCCTCGGCGCCGAAGCCCCCGTGGTTGCAGCAGTGCCGCAAGCCGCCACACCCCAAGGGGCAGCCGACCTAGTGCTGCTCAAACGGGTCGGCGTGGTCGATCCTTCGTCACTCGACGACTACCGCGCCCACGGCGGATACGAAGCGTTGCGCGCCGCATTTGCGATGGGCCCAACCGGAGTCATCCGCGAAGTCACCGACTCGAATCTCGTTGGGCGCGGCGGCGCAGCGTTTCCGGCTGGCCGCAAGTGGGCCGCCGTTGCCGCTCAGCCGGTGCGCACGCACTACCTCGTGTGCAACGCCGACGAAAGCGAACCCGGCACCTTCAAAGACCGCGTCATCATCGAGGGCGATCCCTTCTCGCTCATCGAGGCAATGACCATCTGCGCATTCGCAACCGGTTGCGAGCACGGCTTTGTGTACCTGCGCGGCGAATACCCACGTGCCCTCGAGCACCTGCAGCACGCCATCGACGCTGCACGCGATCGCGGTTATCTCGGCACCAACGTGATGGGCCTCGGGTTTGCATTCGACATCTCCATCGTTCGTGGTGCAGGCGCATACATCTGCGGCGAAGAGACCGCCATCTTCAACTCAATCGAGGGCTACCGCGGCGAGCCACGCAGTAAGCCACCGTTCCCCGTAGAGGTCGGCCTCTTTGGCAAACCCACTGTGGTCAACAACGTCGAGACCCTGGTCAACGTCTTGCCAATCGTGCTCAACGGCGGCCCCGCATACGCTGCCATCGGCACCACCGGCTCCAGCGGAACCAAGGTGTTCTGCGTGTCCGGTGCGGTGGCCAACGCAGGCGTTTACGAGCTTCCCTTTGGCGCAACGCTTCGCGAACTCATCGATCTCGCTGGCGGCGTGCCCAACGGCCGTTCGCTCAAGGCAGTGTTGCTCGGCGGGGCGGCCGGATCATTTGTGCGTGCCGACGAAATCGATTTCCCGCTCACGCTTGAGGGCGCTCGCGCCCACAACACCACGCTTGGTTCGGGCGTTGTGATGGTGCTCGACGACACCGTCGACCTACCCACCTTCCTTCGCCGCATTGCCGCGTTCTTCCGTGACGAATCGTGTGGGCAATGTGTGCCGTGTCGCGTTGGCACGGTTCGCCAAGAAGAGGCGCTGATCCGCATCACCCTCGGGCCTCGCTCCGCGGCCCAACACGAAGCCGATCTCACCATCTTGCGCGATGTTGGTCGGGCCATGCGCGACGCCTCGATCTGCGGACTCGGGCAAACCGCTTGGAGTGCAATCGAATCTGCAATCGACCGCTTGGGGGCACTGCGATGAAGGGCCCATCATGACCTCGATCTATGAGACTCCAGTAGGCCTGCCTCGCCGCGCCGTCAGTATTCAGATCGACGGCGAAGAGGTAAAGGTCAGCGAAGGCGCCACCATTCTCGACGCCTGCAAGGCACATGGCACCGACGTGCCAACGCTGTGTTACGGCGACACACTCGATCCAGTGAACGCGTGCCGCGTCTGCGTCGTCGAGGTCGAGGGCAACCGCGTGCTCGTGCCATCGTGCTCGCGCAAGGTTGAGCCCGGCATGGTCATCAACACCGACAACGAACGCACACGCCACTCGCGAAAGCTGGTGCTTGAGCTGCTCGGCTCGTCGGTAGATCTCTCGGCGGCCCCGCACGTTGCAGGCTGGAACGATCAGTACCAGGCCGACCCCACGCGCTTCGGCGAATCGAAGACCGTAAAGCAGCCCGTAAAGGTCGACAACGACCTCTACGTTCGCGATTACTCGCGATGCATCCTGTGCTACAAGTGCGTCGATGCGTGCGGCGAGCAATGGCAGAACTCCTTCGCCATTTCTGTTGCAGGGCGCGGGTTCAACGCTCACATCAGCACTGAGTTCGATGTCGGACTCCCCGACTCGGCCTGCGTGTACTGCGGCAACTGCGTCGAGGTGTGTCCCACCGGAGCCCTCATGTTCAAGACCGAGCACGATATGCGGGTGGCCGACACATGGGACGAAAGCGTCCAGCAGCAAACAACAACCATCTGCCCGTACTGCGGCGTTGGCTGCAGCCTCACCTTGCACACCCAAGACAACACCATCGTGAAGGTCACCTCGCCGCACGAGTCTGCTGTGGGTTCGGGCAACCTGTGTATCAAGGGTCGCTTTGGTTTCCAGCACGTGCAGACCCTGAAGCACAACTAGTCGTCCGCCCACTACCGCACTGACTAGTTTCGCTTCGTGAACATCGACGCAGCCATCGCCTTCGTCGAGGGACACATCGATTACGGCACATGGGCTGCACGTTCGGGTCGCACCGGCAACGTTGAGTTGTCGCTCGACCGCATGCGTCGGTTCATCGAGTTGCTCGGTAGCCCACAGGTTGGCTTGCCCATCATCCATGTCACGGGCACCAACGGCAAGGGCTCTACGTCGCGGATGATCACGCGACTGTTGATGGCCGAAGGCCTGCGCGTGGGCACATACTCGAGCCCCCACCTCGCTCGCTACAACGAACGATTTCGTCTCAACGACATCGACATCGACGACACCACGTTGGCTGCGCTGCTCACCGCTGCAGCCGACGCCGAAGAACGTCTTGGCGAGCGACTAATGCCCTTCGAGGTGCTCACCGGAGCCGCGTACACATGGTTCGCACAGCAGCGCGTTGATGTGGCCGTCATCGAAGTTGGCGTGCTTGGTCGCTTCGACGCAACCAACGTTGGCGACGGCAGCGTCGCAGTTGTGACCAACATTGGGTTCGACCACACCGACGGCGAAGGCGATTGGCAGCAACGAATCGCCGACGAGAAAGCCGGCATTGTGAAGCCCGGATCCCATCTCATCCTCGGCAGTATCGACAGTCGGCTGGAACATGTCTTCGAAACGCAAGGCGCGGCATCGATCTGGCGCCTCGGACACGAGATCAACACGCTCACAGACACGCCCGCAGCAACGGGCCGCAGCGTTGCTGTCAGCACGCCTCTGCAGACTCTCGACAACATCGAACTCTCGCTACATGGCGCGCATCAGTCCACAAATTGTGCGCTTGCCGTAGCAGCAGCATCAGCCTTTCTTAAGCGACCCCTGAGCCCAGGCTCTGCCCGCTCGGCGCTTGCCGATGTGCGCATGCCCGCTCGGCTCGAGACAGTGATGCTGCATCCACAAGTCATCATCGACGGCGCTCACAACCCCGATGCCGCTCGTGCGTTAGGCGCCGCAATCCGCGATGGCATGCCCTGCGCTGGGCAACGCACGTTGGTCATCGGACTCCTCGCCGGGCGCGACCCATCGGCAATGCTCACTGCGATCGGCGCCTCGAACTTCGACACTGTCATCGCCTGCACTCCCCCAACAGCACGCGCCCGGCCAGCCGCCGAACTTGCTGCGGCGGCCGCAGAGCTTGGTTGCACAGTTCGCGTGATCGACAACATCGGCGACGCGCTGCAGGCCGCAATCGACAACGCCGATTCGCTCGACCAGATCGTGGTGACCGGTTCGATCTATCTCGTGGCCGATGCCCGCGAATGGCTACTGTCCCGCACCCACACCTGAGCCCCAGCAAGCGTCAGCGCACGGCATGCGTGCGCTGAGGCTTTACGACGCTGCGCGGCCCTAGGCGTGGTGGGTGTCGTGGCGATAGAACTCGGCGCGCTCGGCCGGCAGCGGCTCGTTGCCTGCGATCAGGTCTGCGGCTTTCTCGGCCATCATCATCACCGGCGCATAGATGTTGCCATTGGTGACGTAGGGCATCGCCGAGGCATCGCACACACGCAGGCCCTCGACCCCGTGCACCTTCATGGTGAGTGGGTCCACAACCGACATGTCGTCGGTGCCCATGCGACACGTGCACGACGGATGCAACGCCGTCTCGGCGTCTTTGGCAACCCACTCGAGGATCTGTTCGTCGGTCTGCACCTCGGCGCCCGGCGAAATCTCACCCTTGCTAAACGCAGCGAAGGCCTGCGCGCCAAGAATGCGACGAGTCACATGAATCGCTTCGATCCACTCGCGGCGATCTTGTGCCGTTGATAAGTAGTTGAACCGCAGCGCTGGCTTCACGCGTGGGTCGCGTGACGTGATCTTCACCGAGCCGCGCGAGTCGCTGTACATCGGCCCGATGTGCACCTGATAGCCGTGTTCGATCTTCTCGCCGCCAGGTGGCAGTGAACCGTCGTAACGGATTGCGATGGGAAGGAAGTGGAACATCAGGTTCGGATACTTCACGTCGTCGTTGCTACGCACGAAGCCACCGGCCTCGAAGTGGTTCGTCGCCCCCGCGCCCCTGCGGAAGAACAACCACAGAAAGCCGATCCACGGACGCTTCCACATCTTCAGCGATGGCTGTTGGGTGACCGGCTGCGAGCACGAGTGCTGGATATACACCTCGAGGTGATCCTGCAAATGCTCACCAACACCAGGAAGGTGATGCACCACAGGAATGTTGAGCGCCTGCAGTTCGTCGCTGTTACCGACGCCGCTGAGCTGTAACAGTTGCGGCGTGTTGATGGAACCACCGCAGAGAATGACCTCGCGAGCCATCACCTGTTGCGGCTTGCCGCGACCCTTGGTGAACTCGACGCCGGTGGCCCGCTTGCCGTCGAACAACACGCGGTTGACCATCGCCCGACACAACAGATCGAGGTTCGGTCGCTTGAGCGCCGGATACAAGTAGGCGCGAGCGGCACTGAGCCGGCGGCCCTTTTTGATGTTGCGATCGAACTTGGCGAAGCCCTCTTGTTGATAGCCGTTTACGTCGCTGGTGATGGGATAGCCAGCCTGCTGCACTGACTCGAAAAACGCGTCGAACAGCGGCGAGGCGGCAGCGCCACGCTCAAGAACAAGCGGGCCCTTGGTACCGCGAAACTCGTCGCCCCCCGCCATGCACGACTCCATGCGCTTGAAGTAGGGCAGGCAGTGTGCATAGTCCCACGAGCTCATACCCGGGTCGGCGGCCCATCGCTCGTAGTCGAGCGGGTTGCCGCGCTGGAAGATCATGCCGTTGATGCTGCTGGACCCGCCGAGAACCTTGCCGCGAGCGTGATACACGCGCCGACCATTCATAAATGGTTCGGGCTCGGATTCGTACTTCCAGTCGTAGAACTTGCTGCCGATTGGAAAGGCCAGCGCCGCTGGCATGTGGATAAAGACATCCCACTTGTAGTCGCGGCGACCGGCCTCGAGCACCAGCACCGACTTCGTTGGGTCGGCGCTCAGCCGGTTAGCCAACGCGCAACCTGCTGAGCCACCGCCGACGATCACGTAGTCGTATGTCTTACCTGTGAGGTTTCGAGTCATAACGCTGCCTATCGAGTTCTACGAAGCGCGGCTGGCGCGAGCGCGAACCGCGGCCTCTACGTGGGTGATGGTCAATCCGCAACAGCCGCCAATGAGCTGCACACCCTGCTGCATCCAGTCGGTGAAGAACTCTTGCAAGCGGTTGGGCTCGATGGTGTCGACGAAACGCCAATCGGGCATTTCGAAATAGCCAGAGTCGGGGTACGCCATGAGCGGGCCAGCAAAATGCGGGCGAGCGAGCGCAATTGCCTCGCTGATGATTTCGGCCCCGGTATGCATGAAGCCTGCGGCGTCGACACCCATGGCAGGGATGAGGCCAGCGATAGTTGCAATTGCAACTTCTTCAAATGCGTCGAAGGTAACGACCCGACCGTCGGCGGCGCGCCGAGCACTCATACCGAACCACACCGGCAGGCCAGTGCTGAGCGCAGCCTCGAGCGCAAGCTTGGCCCGCACCGGGTTGTACATCATCTCGAGCATGATGTGATCGACGCCAGCGTCGCGAAGAATGTTGGCCAGCTCGTAGAACGCGTCGGAGATCTCAGCGTTTGAGGGAACCTTGGTTGCGTCGACGGTGGCGCTACCCGCCGCAACCGGAACCATGTGCGACAAGGACCCGGCAACAGCGACGCGATCGGTGGAGCCTGTTTGCTCACGAGCGCGAAGCGCTGCCTCGACTGCACGCAGGTTGATCTCGCCAACGCGCTCGGCGTAGCCAGCGGGCCCGAGCATCAGCCGCGACGACGCAAACGTATTGGCGGTGATGACATCGGATCCGGCGCGGATGTAATCGCTATGAATCTCGGTGAGCAAATCGTCGTTGTGCAGGGTGGCCGGCCCACACCAAGCAGCCGGGTCCATGGGAGCACCGCGGCGCTGCAGTTCGGTGCCAGTGGCACCATCGAGCACCAGAATCTCACCAGCGTCGAGACGCTGCTTCAGTTGCGAATAGGCATTGCTCATGCGTGGCTCCTTATGTTGTGCGTGCCCCGGCGAGTGGTCCCGGCGATGGCGCTGATGTCAGTAGGGCGCATCGACATCGCCCATCTCTACGTACACGCTCTTCAACTGGGTGTAGTGGTTGATCGCGGCGAGGCTGTTCTCGCGGCCAATGCCACTTTGCTTGTACCCGCCAAAAGGAACCTCGATGGGCGTGATGTTGTAGTTGTTGATCCAGATTGTTCCGGCCTCGAGCGCTGCAACCACCCGATGAGCACGCTGAATATCGCGTGTGAACACGCCTGCTGCAAGACCGAACTCAGTGTCGTTCGCGCGGGCGACCACCTCGGCCTCATCATCGAACGTAAGCACCGACATCACAGGGCCAAAGATCTCTTCGCGAACGATGCTCATGTTGTCGGTGCACTCGGCAAACACCGCTGGCAACACAAAATTGCCGCTCGCCAACGCTGCATCGGTTGGGCGTGTACCGCCGCACAACAGCCGAGCACCTTCGGCTACGCCGGCCGCGACGTAGCCCAACACCTTGTTCATATGGTCGACAGATATGAGTGCCCCCACGTGAACCGAAGGGTCTGTGGGATCGCCGATCTTCATTGCTTGAACGCGGGCAACCAGCTTCTCGAGGAACACCTTGATGATCGACCGGTGCACGAAGACGCGCGTGCCGTTCGAGCAGATCTCACCCTGTGTGTAGAAGTTGGCCATCATCGCCGCCGACACTGCGTTGTCGATGTTGGCGTCGTCGAACACGATAAGCGGGCTCTTGCCACCAAGTTCGAGCGTCACGTGCTTCAGCGTGCGCGAGGCATCGGCCATCACGTTGCGACCAGTGCCCACCTCGCCAGTGAGAGACACCTTGGCAACCCCTGGATGAGCCGTGAGCGCTCGGCCAACGCGAGCGTCGCCCTGCACCACGTTGAACACACCGTCGGGGAGTCCGGCCTCGCTATAGATCTCGGCGAGAACCATGGCTGTAAGCGGTGTGAGTTCGGCCGGCTTGAACACCATCGAGTTGCCGCAGGCCAGCGCTGGCGCCGATTTCCAGCAAGCGATCTGCACCGGGTAATTCCATGCGCCAATACCCACGCAAACTCCGAGCGGCTCGCGGCGGGTATAGGCCCACGAAGCTCCGAGGTCGAAATGATCGCCATGAATTGTTGCAGCAGCGCCCGCGAAGTATTCGATGCAATCGGCCCCGGAGGCGACATCGACCGCGATGGCTTCGCTGATGGGCTTGCCGGTGTCGGCCACCTCAAGCGCAGCGATCTCGTCGTTACGTTGGCGCAGCAATTGCACCGCTCGGTTGAGCACACGGCCGCGCTGCGCGCCTGACATCGCCCGCCATTCGTGGAAGCCATCGGTGGCTGATTGCACGGCTCGATCGACATCGGCCACAGAAGCTTGCTGCACCGAAGAGATCACGGCGCCTGTGGCCGGGTTCAGCGTGGGAAATGTCTCGTCAGATGTGGCGTCGACATGGCGCCCATGAATGAACAGTTTGGTCAACGATTCGGACAACCCAGGCCCTCCGGCAGCTACGCAATCATCACCGCGGGAAGCGGCACGCCAGTGTACCGCTGGTGCGAGTTCCGGCGAATGGCCGCGAGGTCCGGCTGTTATGGTTCGGTTCAGCAGCCCAAACGCGACTCGGTTCCGGGGCGCGCTGAATCGGGGGACAGATAGTGACAGAGTCGGCGATCTCCGTCCACGACTTGTGGAAGGTCTTCGGTCCAAAAGCAGACCGCATCATGAATTCGCCCGATGCCGATCTGCCGCGCGCCGAACTCGAAGCCAAAACCGGTTGCGTCGTGGCCATGCGAGACATCAACCTCGAGGTCGCGCCGGGCGAAGTGTTTGTGGTGATGGGGCTTTCGGGCAGCGGCAAGTCAACGCTGGTGCGCTGCCTCACCCGGCTCATCGA
>JAPKZR010000041.1 GCA_026393695.1 Actinomycetota bacterium | reverse complement strand
TGGCCGCGTCACCGAATCAGCGATGTACCTCACAGAGAACTTCCACCGGGCACCGCTCATGCTCATTCCTTGCATCACCGGCCGCCTCGACAACGCTCCCGTGATGGCTGCGGCAAGCGCGTGGGGTTCGCTGTTGCCGGCTGTCTGGAGCTTCATGCTTGCCGCCCGCGAGCGCGGCATCGGTTCCGCGTGGACCACCATTCACCTGATGAACAACGGCGAGCGCGAAGCAGCCGACATTCTCGGCATCCCGTTCGACGAGGTCACGCAGGGCGGATTGTTCCCCATTGCATACACGATCGGCACCGACTTCAAGTCGGCCAAGCGCATGCCGCTCGCGCCCGTGCTGCACTGGGACAAATGGTGACAGCAGGTCACCTGCACAACAGCCAGCACGAGTTCGCGTACCGCTTCGAATGGGGCATCGAAGGCCTGAGCGCATTGGCCCCACATGTCGACGTGGTCATCATCGTCGACATCCTTCGCTTCACCACAGCTGTATGCGCCGCGCTCGAAAGCGGATGCACAGTGCTTCCGTACGCATGGGCTGATGACGAGCTGCAGGCATACGCCGCCGCGAACAACGCCTCGTTCGCCGGGCTTCGTGAAGATGGCGGCTACTCGTTGTCGCCCACAGATCTGCTGACATCACAATCTGGTTCGCGCATCGTGTTGCCATCGCCAAACGGTTCGGCGCTATCGTTTGCTGCCCGCGAATTGGGAGCCCATCGGGTACTCGCCGGATCGCTACGCAACGCAACCGCCACGGCACGGCACGCCCTCGCCATCGCCCGAGGGGGCAAGGACTACCAGCCCTCTATCGGCGTCATTGCGGCAGGAGAACGGTGGGGCGACCCCGCCGGGGCAATGAGGCCCGCCATCGAAGACCTCATCGGCGCAGGCGCTGTACTCAGCGCACTCGACCCATCGGGCGCTGTAGCAACGCCGTGTTGCTCACCCGAGGCGGCCGCAGCGCGTGCCGCTTTTCAACAAGCCCGCCCACGCTTATTCGACGCCCTCTGCGCATCGGGTTCGGGCCGAGAACTACTCGCTCGCGGTTGCGAAGACGACATCGCCACGAGCGCCGCTCTTGATGTCACCGAGGTCGTTGCCGAACTGGTTGGAAACGCATTCCAACGACCCTGACTCGGCGGCCTACAGATCAACCGTGCCACTGACGCATGTAACGCAGTGGCCGCCGACCCAAGTGTCGTCGCCTTCGTTGTCGGTGCTGATGTACACGCACCCGGAGCGCCCGAGAGCAGCACCTTGGCTTGCCATGTACGGAGCAACGACTCGAGAGGTTCGTAGCAACCACTGCGCGACCGAGGCGTTGAGGCTTCCGGTGACCGGATCTTCAACCGTGCTGCCATCCTTCGCGAAGAATGCGCGCACCTCGTACGCGCTCGGTGAGCCAGGCGGATACATGCCAACGACTCCGATGTCGAGGCCTTCGACAAACGCCGGCTTCAGCGCGAGCACGGCGTTTGCATCACGGAGCATGACCGCCACCCAGCCGGGACCATTGTCGGCCCATTGGCTGTCGACGATGTCGGAGATCTCAATGTTGAGCACTCTCGCAATCAGAGCCACGGTCGCGTCGTCCACTGGTCCATCACGACGCAACGGTGGGGCAGCGAATGCCAGTTGCTGATCGGATCGCCGCACCCGAATCAATCCGGCGCCGCACTCTTGCACAACCACTCCGGACTGCTTTGACACTCCCCCGCTCAGCAGCCACGCGTGACACGAGCCCAGCGTTGGGTGGCCAGCGAATCCAAGCTCAACCGTGGGCGTGAAGATGCGCACCCGATAGTCGGCCTCAGGGCTCGATGGCGCCAGCAAGAACGCCGTCTCGGAGAGGTTCGTCCAATGAGCAAAGCGCTGCATCGCATGGGTCGAGAGCCCCTCGCCATCGCACACAACTGCCAATGGATTACCGAGATAGGCCTCAGCCGTGAACACATCAACTTGAACAAACCGACGACTGCGCATCAACAAAGTGTGTCAGCTCAGACCGAGCGCGACCGCGGATTATTCGACGAGGCGCAGCCCACTTGGAGCGACCGACGCCGCCGCATGCGGCAGATCGACGACGAACTCGGTGCGATGCGCCGGAAACACATGCTCGGACAACAGCACCGGGCGACCGTTGGTGTCTTTGGTGAGTCGCTCGCAGCACAACACCGGCGATCCCACTGGCACACCGAGCAAGGCCGCGTCGGCAGGAGCAACCGAGTCGGCTCCAATGGTTTGCGTTGCACCGCCAAGAGCAATACCGAGCAACTCGTAAAACGGCGAACGCTCGACATCGCGGCGAGACAAGTGCTGGCCCAACTCGGCCGGGCACCACACGGTGACCACAGCGAAGGGCTCACCGTCGGCGAGGTTGATGCGCTTCACGCGCAACACGTTGTCGGATCGAAGCGCTGCGCGAACCCGACTGGGGGCAGAGACAAACGCGAACTCGATGATCTTGCGTTGCGGCTCGACGCCGCTCTCGGCCATTTGCCCTTCGATGGTCACAAGCTGCCCGAGCGTTTGACGCAACGGCGCCGCCGCAACGAACCATCCGAAGCCTTGGCGAGCATCGACGAGTCCTTCGTCTCGTAGCGTCTCGAGCGCGCGCCGAATGGTGACCCGGCTGGCGTCGAACTCGGACGACAGCTCGGCCTCGCTGGGGAGCACCCGACCTGCCACATAACTGCCGGCGGCGACGCGGCCACGGAGTTCATCGGCAATCTGTTGGTACCTGATTGTTCTCATCGTTGTTCACCCCCCGAGGTCGATTGGTTTGACCATCAAAAACACTTGTCTTATACTTGTCTACATCCGCCGGCAAGCACAAGGGGCAATCACATGGCCGTTACCGCAGGAACTCCGATCGAATTGGTGCAAGGCGTTTACGCCAAGCTCGCCCAGCGTGTAGAGATTGGGCGTCGCCGCCTCGGCCGCCCGCTCACGCTCACTGAGAAGATCCTCATCAACCACCTGCTCGACCCCGAGACGCAAGAGATGGAGCGTGGCGCAAGCTACGCCGACTTCAACCCCGACCGGGTAGCCATGCAAGACGCGACCGCTCAGATGGCGCTACTGCAGTTCATGACTGCAGGCCTGTCCTCAGCAATGGTGCCCAGCACCGTGCATTGTGACCACCTCATCTCGGCCAAGGTTGGCGCTCGCATCGACATGGGCGTGGCTGTCGATACCAACCGCGAGGTCTACGACTTCTTGCGCTCAGTGTCAGCCAAATACGCCATCGGTTTTTGGGGCCCAGGCAGCGGCATTATCCACCAAGTGGTGCTCGAGAACTACGCATTCCCTGGCGGCATGATGATCGGCACCGACAGCCACACACCCAACGCTGGCGGCCTCGGCATGGTGGCCATTGGTGTCGGCGGCGCCGACGCCGTCGACGTCATGACCGGTTTCCAATTTAACGTCCGCTGGCCCAAGGTCATTGGCATCAAGCTCAACGGCACACTCAGCGGATGGTCGTCGCCGAAAGACGTCATCCTCGAGGTCGCTCGCGTGCTCACCGTCGAAGGTGGCACCGGCGCAATCGTCGAGTACTTCGGCGCTGGCGCCGACTCGATCTCTGCCACCGGCAAGGCCACCATCTGCAACATGGGCGCCGAGATTGGTGCCACCTGCAGCGTGTTCGGTTACGACCAGAACATGGCGGCATACCTTCACGCCACCGGCCGCACCGACATTGCTGCAGCAGCCGATCAGGTAGCCAGCGATCTACGCCCCGACGATGGCGCGCTGTATGACCAAGTCATCGAAATCGACCTCGATGCCTTGAAGCCGCTCATCAACGGCCCGCACACCCCTGACCGCGCCAACCGAGTCGGCGCTGCCGTCGGAGCCGAGGCCCGCGCCAACGATTGGCCACTCGAAATCAGCGCTGCACTCATTGGCAGCTGCACCAACAGTTCGTACGAAGACATCACCCGCGCTGCGTCGGTCGCACGCCAGGCGGCAGCGATGGGCTTGCGCACCAAGACCGATCT
>JAPKZR010000242.1 GCA_026393695.1 Actinomycetota bacterium | reverse complement strand
TTCACCGTTCCAGGCCGGGCCACCCCTGGCTCGACGATCAGCCTGGTTGGCAGCGGTTTCACCGCAGCCAGCACGGTCACCTTCACCACAGCAACCGGCACCACCGTTGCCGCTGCGGTCTTGGCAGGACGCTCGGCAACATCGCTCAGCGTTGTGATCCCCCTCACTGCGGTGCAGGGACTTGTGACAGTGAACACCCTTGGCTTCTTGCCAAGCGCACTCGAGTTCGTGGTTGACACACCGCCAACCATCACCTCGTTCACGCCAGCCAGTGGTGCAGCCAACGCGGCCACAAAGATTGTGGTCACCGGCAACAACTTCCGTACCACCAGCGTGGTCAAGGTGGGCAAGACGAACGTGCTTGCTTTCACGGTTGACAGCCCAACCCAGATCACCATCACCGGCCTGGATCCAGCCACACGTACCGGCGCAATCAGCATCACCGCCTTCGGCGCAGTGACCAGCACCGGAACATTCACTGTGGTCTTGCCTCCAACCATCACCACGTTCACGCCAACAACGGCTACTGCGAACACCACAACAGTCAGTGTCACCGGCACCAACTTCGTGGTGGGCGGAACAACCGTCGACCTCGTGCAGGGCCCAGCCAACGCACCGACAGCTGTACTGCCACAAACGGTGCTGACCACGACCGCAACAACGATTACGTTCAGGGCCCCAGCCGGCACACCAGCAGGCGCTTACAACGTGCGAGTCACCAACGTGGCCGGGTTCGCCCGCAGCGTTGCCAACCTCACCATCACCCTGCAGGCACCAACAATCACCAGCTTCACGCCAACAACGGCAACCGGCGGCGTCACTTCGGTGGCCATCACCGGCACGAGCTTCACCGCAACCTCGACAGTGTCCCTGGTCCAGGGCGCCACCGTGCGGGCTCAGACGCCAGCATTTGTGAACCCAACAACACTCACGTTCACGCCAGCAGCGGCAACACCAGCCGGCGTGTACACAGTGCGGGTCACCAACGCAGCAGGCACAGCAACATCGGTTGCGACGCTCACGGTCCTGGCTCCAGTGCCGACGATCACCAGCTTCGCTCCCGGAACGTCAACAGCTGGCGGCACACAGGTTGAGACCGTCACCGGTACCAACTTCATCGCCGGGACAACCGTTGCTCTGGTGTCGGGCGCCACCGTTGTGGCTCAAACGGCAACGATTGCCAGCAGCACCTCGATCACGTTCACGCCATCTGCAGCAACCGCCGCTGGTGTCTACAACGTGCAAGTGACCAACAGCGCCGGTGTCGTCACCAGCACCGCAACGCTCACGGTTGTTGGCAAGCCAACCATCACCAGCATCACCCCGAACCCTGGCGCACAGGGCAAGGCCGTGACCATCACCGGCACCAACTTGTTGGGCACCGGCACAGTCACGTGGTTGGCGAGCGGCGTCACCCAGACGCTGACCACCACTACTCGTACCGCAACATCGATCACCCTCACCCTCCCAGGTACTGCTACCCGGGCCGCGGGCACGATCACTGTTGACAACGGTGCGGGCGGCGTTGCGTCAATCGCCTTCACGATCGGCTGACCCAACCAATAATCCAGGTACATGAAGAATCCCCGAGGCTTGCCTCGGGGATTCTTCGCGTCTGGACTCAGTTGGAAACGACTGGCAACGCGTGGGCGCTGTTACGAGGTTTGATCGGCGATGTGTTTCCAGCGCGGCCGTGGGCTCATCAACTCGATGCGCGCCCCATCGGGGTCGGCGAGGAACACGACATCGATACCGAGGTTCGCTCGCGTGCTGTCGATAACCGTGCCGCCAAGCTGCACAAGCAGCGCTGCCGACACATCGACATCGTCGACGTAAAACGACAGGTGCGTGAAGCCAAGCTGGCCGCGACTTGTCGACGGCACCCCGTGTGCTGGCGGAGACGTGTAGTGCAACAGCTCGATCTTCATCGTGCCCAACACAATGAACTGCGACGTGATGGACACGGGCGAGTCAACTTCGAGGGCGCGAGCGAGGTCGGGCAACACGGTGTTGTCAAGGCTGTAGCCCTCGGCGCGATCGAACCCGAGACCGTCGCAGTAAAACCGCAACGACCGTTCGAGATCGGCCACGCACAAGCCGAGGTGCGATGGCAGTGGCTTGGCAGAGGCGGTCATCTGTAGCGCCGCTGCGAACTAGACGAGTACGGAGCGGTCGATGCCGTAGAGGCCGGCGACGTTGTCGGACAGAATCGCCGCCTTTTGCTCAGCGGTGAGTTGCTGAGTGTGCTCGGTCAACATCTCTTGGCTCCACGGCCAGGTGCTGTCTGAGTGCGGGAAGTCGTTGGCCCACATCAGGTGCTTCCAGTTCATGTTGTCGGCCTGCTTGAACGCCGACCAATCGTCTTGGAAGGTGACGTAGATGTTCTCGGCGAAGTACTCGCTGGGAAGCTTCGACAACTCTTGGCCCGCGGGGAGCCAGAAACGGTGACGCTTGTAGGCGTGGTCCATTCGATAACTGAAGTGAGGCACCCATCCGGCGTCGGCTTCGGCGCACACGATGCTCAAGTTGGGGTGACGCTCGAACACGCCGCCCATCACGAGCATGGCCATCACGTCTTGACAGCCGCGCACGATGCTGAGGAACTGCGCCATCTTCGGGCCGCGGGTCTTGCCCGACGACATGGTCAGGATGTGGAACGACAGCGGCAGCTCGAGCGCAATCGCTGCCTCCCAGAACTCGTCGTAGATGGTCGAGTCGTAGTCTTCGACGCCTGGCTGGCCGGGCAACATGACACCGCGCAGGCCTTGGCTCTTGATGGTCTGCAGATCGGCGATGGCCTCATCGGGTGTGCGCATTGCGGTCTGACCCAGGCCGAGCAAACGGTCGGGCTGCGCTGAGCAGAAACCTGCGAGCCAGCGGTTGTAGGCCTGAAAGCATGCGTTCTTGTAATCGACGTCGGGGTGATTACACAGCACCATGCCGATGCTCGGGTAAATCACTTCGGCCGAAACGCCGTCGCGATCTTGGTCGGCCATGCGCGCTACTGGATCCCAGCCACCGCGGTGCAGATCGGAGAATCGCGAACCCATCGCCTTGATCTCTTCGGGACGCTTGCCTGCGGC
>JAPKZR010000038.1 GCA_026393695.1 Actinomycetota bacterium | reverse complement strand
CCCTGGGCGTTGAAAACCGAATACTGGTTGGACAGCTCGATGATCTTGGCCTTTTGATTCACCACGAGGATCGGCTCAGTGAACAACGTGCCGGACCCTTCAAAGGCGGCGCTCTGAATTCCGGCGCCTCGGTGTCCGGTGCCTGATACCTGGCGATTGATCTTGTCGGGGTCGCCCTCGTTGCCCACGGTGAGCCCTTGCTCAAGGCGCTCGAGGCGGGTCGAGTCCAGCGGATCGGTTCCCGTGACACCGTTGTTGCTCACGTGATGGGTCCAGACCGTGCCGTCCCAGTAGCGCAGCTGATGACGCTTCATTGGATCGGGATACCAATTCGCAGGCGACGTGCTCATAGCACGACCCTAGATCAACGAAGAGTGTGTGCCATGAGGATGACCTCACGGGCGAAAGGATCGAGCTGACGCTCGGCAATGCGCTCGGTAATCATGATGGCCTGCGAGCTGTCTTCAACGAGCCCACTCCAGCGGATGTAGCCGCCCATGATGCCGATAATGCGGTCGCCCACTTCTTCGTTGTGCACGATGACCTTCACGCCTGCATCAAGCAGGGCATGGAGTTCGGTGTAAAACGCCTTGAGCCACAGCGCCAGATCTTCGCCCGTAAACGGACGATGGCGGTAGTTCACGCCGAGCTCTTCGTAGTTGTGCAGGTTGTGCGGCGCAGGAATGATCGAGATCAGACAGCCAAAGCCATTTTCTCGAACCCAGATGATTTCTTCTTGGCGGCGCACCCGACGGTGGTTCTCGCCGTAGCCGCCCGGACGCTCGCACACCGCAAGCTTGTCCTTGAGCACCCACGTGAAGTTACGCGGTGTGATGCCAAGAGCCCACTTGCCCCGCAGGCGCGGTGGCACTAGTTCACCTCGCTGCAAGGCAGCATTAGGTTCGCAACAACAGCAAGGTGGAGCATCGGCTTGCAAGACTAGCGGAGCGACTGCCCATCAAGCGAGAGGCGCTGATTGCTCCGGCGAATTCGTCGACCGTCGTTGGTCTCACAACCGGCGGCTTCACCCCGCGCGACAGCCAAAACTCGCTCGATCGTGGCGAGGTCGGGCGGATGCTCTCCGGTCAGCCAGGTGCGCACTGCGCGGCGGGCCAACGGCACGGGTGCAGCGGCAAGCGCCTTGCAGTCAGTTGGGTCAAGCACCGCAGCGAGCTCGTCGAGCAGGTCGGCGTCGGCACGCCAAACCTCGGCCTGCCGCGTGAGCAGCGGCACCAAATCTCGCTGAGCCACGTCGTTCATCAGCGGCAGGAGTTCGCCGCGCACACGGTTACGCATATGCACTGCTGAACGGTTCGATGGATCATCGACGAGATCGAGGCCGAGCTGACGGCACAGTTCGTGCGTTTCGTGTCGACGAATCTGCAGCAACGGATGACGATGCGGGCGCATGCCGCTGAGCCCGTTGAGCGCCCCACCCCTCAACAGGTTGAGCAACATCGTCTCGGCCTGATCATCGGCGGTGTGTCCAGTGAGCGCATCTGGGCCAAGCACGCCATAGCGAGCAGCGCGCGCCCGCGCTTCTTGATTGGGTCCGGGGGTTACGTGAACCTGTTCGCTACGAAACTCAGCGCCAACAAGCTCTGCGGCAGCAGCAACGACTGACGCTTCGGTGGCCGAGCCCTCACGCAGCCCGTGGTCCACATGAACCGCCGTGACGCGACAACCCGCTGCGGATGCAAGCACGAGCAACGCCATTGAGTCGGGACCGCCAGAGACGGCGCACACAACGTGTTGGTCGGCGACCAACTGCGGACAGCGCGCGAGCATCGACACCACAAGCGGATGTCGGCTCAGTTGATTCAGATATACGGACGACGACATGTGATCGTGTCCGTCAACTGATTCAGTCTTCGCGACGACGCTTGCCGTTCGGGTACTTCGCGGCCGTGACGGTCTTGAGATACAGACCCACGAGGGCCAACGTAATGCCGCCGCCGCCGAGAAGGAGCAGTAGGCCGAGCCACCAATGGAAAATTACTGCGATCACGTGACGATCATAGCCAGAGAGGTGCTCCTCGTCTGAATCTGGCGAGGGGATCTGTGCAACGGGTATCCCACGGGAGAGGTCAGTGGGTAGAGATTTCGGCTTCGGGGTCCTCGCCGAAGCACTGCTTGATCTTTGTGAGCAGGCTCTCGGGCATCTCGTCGTTGTGGCACTTTGCGGCAATAACCACGCGAAGTTCGGCGTGAAAATCGAAGGCTTCAAGGCAGTCGGGGCAACCCTCAAGGTGCGAATGAATCACGCTGCGAGCGGTCTCTGACATTTCGCGATCAAGAAACGTTTGTAGTTCGCGAAGCGTGTCGTTGCAATCAGTCATTGTTCAGTTCCGTCGGCGGTGTGTGGTTCAGCGCCAACCGGATCAGACGAAATCAGGCCGCGCTCGCTGGCGAAGTCATACAACAACTTGTGCATCGCTTTTCTTCCCCGATGCAAACGACTCATCACGGTTCCCTCCGGCACGTCGAGAATGCTGGCAATCTCTTTGTAGGCAAAGCCCTCTACATCGGCAAGCAGCACAGGAAGCCGGAACTTCTCGGGTAGTTCTTCGAGCGCTGCTTTCACTTCATCGTCGGTGAAGAGATCGAACATGGTGTCTTCAGCGCTGCGGTTTCCGCGCGCTGCGTCGAGGCTGCCGATACGGCGATACAGGTACAGGTCTTCGATGTTGTCGAGACCGGTTTCGGTGGGCCGGCGCTGCGCGGCGCGGTACTTGTTGATGAATGTGTTGGTGAGAATGCGGTACAACCACGCACGAAGGTTGGAGCCCTGCTCGAAGCCAGCGAAGCTTCGCCAGGCACGCAAGTAGGTCTCTTGCACCAGATCTTCGGCATCGGCCGAATTGCGAGTGAGGCGAAGCGCTGCCGAATACAACTGGGGCGCGAACTGCATGGCTTGGTCTGCAAACTCCGCTCGATCGGCCATGCACGAGACCTTAGTTGCATCGTCGCTGGCAATTTTCGCGGATTTCGGCGGAGTCAGTCGGTAGCGGTGGGCATGTCGTCGACAACGACATCGAGTTGCCTCACAAAGCGCGAGAGCAGCTCGGCAAAGTCGGCGCGCTCTTCGGGAGTGAAGGCGCCCATGAGCCGGCGAATGACCCGACCTCGACGCCTATCGATCTCTTGGTGTTGCAGGCGGCCCTTGTCGGTGATGCTCACCATCACGACTCGTCCATCATCAAGATCCGCGCGGCGTTCGGCCAGGCCATCTTTGACGAGCCGCTGCACCGCACGGGTGGCAGTTGACGGATCCACACGAAGCGCCTCGGCCAACTCGCTCATTCTCCAGAGCGGGCGAAATGCCAACACATCAAGGCTGTCCATCTGGCCGGCATCAAGGGCGTCGTCGGCATTACCGAACATGTAATCGCGTAGCGCCACGGTGCTGGCCCCGCGACGCATCTCGCGCCACGCCAAGCCAATGCGAACAGCAACATCGCGGTCAGCTGTTGAGCTGAGATCGACCGCTACGGGGGGAGTCGCCATGGGCACGTAGGGTACAACTCGTGGCAGACCCGACTGACTACTCAGCTCACAACAGCGGGATGCAAACTCCGCTCGATGCACTCGGCGTTATGGCCAACCAAAGCGTGATGATCACCCCAACGCTGCGCCACGCCGAGTTCTTCACGATGCGCGGCCTGCTCACATTGTTGTGGCACGAGCCCGAACCCAACACACCCGTCGCACCCGTAGCCATCGTTGCGTGCGGTGGCGCGATGGGCGGACTCCTTGGTCCCGCCGACGGTCTGTACCACCAGCTCGGCGAGCTGTGGGCCTCTCGTGGGGTGCCTGTCATCCGGGTGAGCTATCGGCGGCCCAACGATATGGATGCGTGTTGCATCGACGTAGCGGCCGCAGTTCAGCTGGCCGTTACTGGTGGAGGCGCGCAGCGAGTGGTGTTGATGGGCCACAGCTTTGGCGGGGCCGTGGCTATTCGAGTCGGCGTCGGATTTTCGGAGATGGTTGCAGGCGTCGTCACGTTCGCCACACAATCGGCGGGGTGCGAAGTTGCTGGCGGATTGGCCGGAAAGCCGCTGCTGCTATTCCATGGCGACCGCGACGAAATTCTGCCGATGCAGGCGAGCGAAGTGGTGCGTGCCATTGCCGGCACCGGCGAACTTGTTGTGTGCCCCAACGATGGCCACCTGCTGGCCAAGAGCGGAACCCTCATGTTCGAGCGCCTCGAGCAGTGGCTACCCGAAGCCCTCGGCCTGTAACTCTCGGCCCATAAAGCGTCAGCGCACGGTCGACGTGCGCTGACGCTTTATGAAGCCAACGGCAGGGCCACCCCAAGGTCGAGCGCGCGTCGTTTCACCAAGAGTTCGATGTATTCACGCACCTGTCGAGGGGTGCGCTTTGCGTCGTCGTAACCCACATAGATCAGCTCCCAACCTTGCAGTGCCACGGCGTTGTCGCGCCGTTGGTCGAGCGCCTCTTGTCGAGGACCCGAGTGGAAACGTTTGCTATGCGCTTCGATTCCTAAACGCACCGCTGGCACGGCCAAGTCCACCCGCGCCACGAATCGACCACGCGCATCGCGAATGGTGTGCTGTCGAACAAGCCCAGGAATTCGAACCGACTGCAGGCACTGCTCGACCAACTTCTCGAACCATGAATCGCGCACCGGCGTTGGACTTCGACGCACTTCGAGTTCAGCGAGCAAGAGGGCGAGACCGCGGCCCTTGTCCTGCTGAACTCGGCGCGCTACGTCGTTCAGCCAGGCGAGGCTCATCCCGCGACGCTGGAAGTCGTCGAGTG
>JAPKZR010000007.1 GCA_026393695.1 Actinomycetota bacterium | reverse complement strand
GGGCGCCTGGGCGGCGGCGTGGGTTAGGTGAAGAGTTCGGCGATCTGCACGGCGTTGAGGGCCGCGCCCTTGCGCAGGTTGTCGTTGCTGACGAACAACGCCAAACCACGACCGCCATCTACCGATAAGTCTGAGCGCACGCGGCCTACGAAGCTTGGGTCAGCGCCAGCAGCCTCGAGCGGTGTGGGCACATCGAGCAACTCAACACCGGGCGCGCCGCCAAGCAGTTCGAGGGCACGAGTAACGCTGATCGCACGCTCGAACTCGGCGTTGATGCTGAGCGAATGACCCGTGTACACGGGCACGCGAACGCAGGTGCCGCTGACGCGCAGGTCGGGAATCGACAAGATCTTGCGGCTCTCGAAGCGCAGCTTTTGCTCTTCGTCGGTTTCGAACGAACCATCGTCTACGTACTTGCCAGCAAACGGCAACACGTTGAACGCAATGGGCTTGGTGAACTTGGTTGGCGTTGGCATTTCGACCGCATCGCCGTGATAGGTGAAGTCGCGGGCACGATCGGCCACTTGGCGGGCCTGCTTATCGAGTTCGTCGACACCGGCAAGACCGCCGCCGCTGACGGCCTGATAGGTACTGACGATGAGGCGCACGAGGCCGGCCTCGTCGTGCAATGGCTTGAGCACAGGCATCGCGGCCATCGTGGTGCAGTTGGGGTTGGCGATGATGCGCTTGTGAGCGTTCGCGATTTCGCTGGGATTGACCTCGCTGACAATGAGCGGGACCTCGGGGTCCATGCGCCACGCCGACGAGTTGTCGATAACCATCACACCAGCGGCAGCGAAGCGCGGTGCGAGCACGCGTGATGAAGAGGCGCCACTAGAGAACAGAGCGATGTCGAGCCCTGATGGGTCGGCGGTCTCGGCATCTTCGACCGTGATCTGACGATCGCCCCACGGCAAGGTGGTACCGGCCGAACGCGACGACGCAAAGAAACGAATGTCGCTGACCGGAAAATTTCGTTCGGCGAGGATGGCGCGCATGACGCTGCCGACCTGACCTGTTGCTCCCACCACACCAATTTTCATGCGTCCGAGGCTAACGCCGAAGTGCCCCAGATCGATCGGGAATTAGTGCTCCAAGCAGCGCCGATAGCGCTACGAACGTTCCGCAATGAGCCACCAGTGGCTGCGGTTCACACCCTCGAACGTGCGCAGTTCGGCGTCGTTGCGAGCCTTGAGACGGCGATGCGGCGAGTGGTAAATGACGCGGGTTGCGAACTTGTAGGGCAGGTCAGCGAGGTGGCGCGACACTTCGTCGGGTGACAAGCGGTTGGCCTGCCAGCCCAATCGGGACGCAAACCGGCGGCGAGCAAGCCAGGGGCCAACTCGAGGCAAGCGCCACATGGCGCGCATCAACTTGCCCAGCGGCCACAGCGCCAGATCGATGGGCTGCCATGTGCGGAAGTTGAGGGCGATGTGCCCTCCCGGCTTGGTCACCCGCGCCGCCTCGGTGACCAACGACAACGCATCGTCGTGCTGACAGTGCTGCAAGGTGATGTAGCTGAAAGCAATATCGGCCTCGCCGTCGGAGATGGCCAAGGTGCGGCCATCGGCAACGTGACAGGTGCGCAACCGCGACACCTCGCCGAACTGCGCAACGGTCTGACGACAACGCTCGAGAAAAGCGGCGTCGAGGTCGCACGCAATCACTTGCGCGAACGCCCGACTGAAGCCGGCGGTCATGCGGCCAATGCCTGAGCCGATCTCGACGATGGTCTGCTTGGGCAGATCGTCGGTGCGAAGTTGAAAGGCTTCGAGATAGGCGAAAATCTCGTGGTCGCCGGTGTTGGTGAACTCAGCAAGATCAAGCGTCTCACCGGTTTCGTTGTTAAATACCCAACCGATTTCACGCACGACATCGTCGGCCGATTTCTGACTTTCGCTGACGCGACCGGCGGTGCGCCAAGGAACGAGTTGGGGACGGCGCCGACTCACTTGCGCTCGGGAAGTGGCGCTGCGTAGGCCTGGCCGCTATCGAGACCAAACGCCGTGTGCAAGCAACGAGCAGCCGTTTCGAGATCGGCTGCCGAGCACACCACGCTGATGCGGATGGTGGACGTAGAGATCATCTCGATGTTCACGCCGTTGTCGGC
>JAPKZR010000247.1 GCA_026393695.1 Actinomycetota bacterium | reverse complement strand
CTCTTCGCGACTCAGGCCTTTGACTGTGCGAACTTGTTCATGCTCGCAGCAATCCAAAGTGGCTCAACTCGAGCAGACCTCATCGCCGCCGAAGTTGGCGCTGTCAGCGTTGGCGGGTCGGCGTGTTTGAGCTTTGTTGCCTGCGCAAACTTGGTTGCCGACGGCCGCAACATTGATTACGACGGCCCAAGCGGGCAGCTGCAACTCGGAGTCAACGGTGATCCATCGACCGCAGTCTTCGAGGAGTTCACCTTCGACTCTGGTGGTCGAGATATCAAAAGGTTGCCAATCACTGTTGTTGCCGGCGGGGGCTGAGCCCGCGGTTACTTGTAGTCGGCGAAGAGTTGCTCTGGCGGCGTGATCATGCCCACGTAGAACTGGCCAAAGTCGGCATAGATGGCCGAGGCCCGATCGAAGCGCATCGTGTAGACCACGTCTTTGAGGTCGTCGACATGGTTGCCAAACAGCGTGACGCCCCACTCGAACTCATCGAGGCCCGACGACGCGGTGATGAGTTGCACGATGCGGCCAGCAAAGGTGCGCCCACTCTTGCCGTGGTCCTGCATCAACTCGACACGCTCGTCGTACGGCAAGGTGAACCAGTTGGCGCCCTGCTCACGTCGCTTCGACATCGGGTAGAAACAGAACGCGTGCTTGCCCTCGGGAGGAAGCACCGGATACAAACGTGGCTGCAGCATCTCGGCAGGCATGTTCTTCGCGTATTCGCTGACCTCGGTGATCGAGACGTAGCTGTCGCTCACGGTGAGACCCGCAACTTGCACCCGTGCCTGCAGGCGGCGCAGCACGCGCATATCGGCGTGTAGCGCCATGATCGCGACGTCGCACTTGTGGCCGAGCATTGCGGCCGTGATGACCTGAGCGCCCTCGGCTTGGGCCGCTTTGACGCCAGCAGTGAACACATCGTTATCGAGGTGTTCGGAGTTGTGGCAGAACAGGTGTAGGACCGTGAGGCCCGTGCTTGGAACGACAGGCTGGGACTGGGTCGACATGGCATGCACGTTACCGGCCGGTGCGTGCCAGCACTATTCGCCGACGCGGTCAGTCGAGTCGTTCGGGCGAATAGATGTTGAGCCGATCGGAGCGTACGAACCCGGCAAGCACCAGGTTGGCGCGCCGCGCGGTCTGCACCGCCAGCGACGTGGGGGCGCTCACGCTGACGAGCACGCTGAAGCCGCCGGCCCATGCCTTTTGCACCATCTCGAAGCTTGATCGCCCGCTCACAAACAGTCCGAGCCCGGTGGCGGGCAACTGATGATCCAGCAGCATTCGCCCGATCACCTTGTCGACAGCGTTGTGGCGGCCGACGTCTTCTCGGGTCAGCGAGATGTTGCCCTGTGCGTCGAACACCGCTGCGCCGTGAACAGCGCCGGTGCTGCTGAACAGCGCTTGGCTGGCGAGGACCCGAGCGCAAATGTCGGGGAATGTGTCGAAGTCGAAACCGACGGCATTGGCTGGGTCGAGCGGAGCCAGTTGGCTGCACAGCTGGTCGATGCTGTCGTTGCCGCACAGCCCGCAACTGCTCGACGTGGTGCCAAGCCGCGGGGTTGGCGTGGGTGCGCGCCCACCAGTTTCGACGGTGACAACGTTGAACTCACTGGTGACGGCCGAACCATTCGCGCAGTATCGAACGCTGGTGACGGGCATGCCGCCGAGTGCTCCCTCGGTGTGGCAAAAGCCGACGGCAAGTTCATAGTCGTTGCCCGGGGTGCGCATCGTGGTGCTGATCTGCACGCCATCGAGCTGGATCGACATGGGCTCTTCGACGATGAGGTCGTCGGGTTCGCGACGCCGCGGTCCGCCCGAGGTAACCCGGGTGACGAGCAGTTTGTCGGTGCGGCTACGGGGCATCACTTATTGAGAGTAGCGAACCTGCCTAACGTTTTCGTGCTGTCGCGGGAAGGCAGCCACGCGGCCATCTCGGCCGCACAAACAGGAGGTAACTCAGTGAAAATCAATCCTCGAATTTTGGGAGCCGAGGCGCTCGGCACCGCGGTGCTCATGCTCGGCGGACCCGGTACGGCCATCTTGATGGCTCCAAGCGAATCCAAGCTGCTGGCCGTATCGCTGGCGTTTGGCTTTTCTCTGCTCATCATGGCCTATGTCATTGGGCCAATTAGCGGTTGCCACATCAACCCTGCGGTGTCGTTTGGCCTGTGGGTGTCGCGCAAGATCAGCGGCGCGCATGCGCTTGCAGCGGTCATTGGCCAACTCATTGGTGCATGGCTCGGTGGGCTCATCATTTGGGGCATCGTGAAGGCCTCGAACTCCAACTTCGGCGGCGAGGGATTTGCGTCAAACGGTTATGGCGCGCATTCTCCGGCCGGTTACAAACTCGGTTCGGCCGCAATTGCCGAGATTGTCTTTACTGCGTTGCTCGTCATCGTGGTGTTGTTCACGACCACCAAGAAGTTCAGCGTGGGTATGGGCGGTCTCGTCGCCGGTATCACCTTGGCATTGATCCACCTCATTTCGATCCCGATCGACAACACCTCGGTCAACCCGGCACGCAGCTTTGGCGCAGCGATCTTCGCGGCACCAAGCAACGAAGCGCTCAAGCAACTCTGGGCCTTTGTGGTGTTCCCACTGGTTGGCGCAGCAGTCGGCGCCGCCGTGTTCATGCTGCTCAATTCAGCAAAGGCAGAAGCGGCAGAAGCCTAAACAGCAACGCCCTAGGTCTGGGCGTAGGCATGGCGCCGCGTTAAGGTGGCGCCATGCCTTCCGCCTTCCCTCCCTTTGACGGCTCCGCGCCTGTCAGCCAAAAGTTCAGCTCAGCCCCAGAGATGGGTATCGATACTTCGAAGCGCTACACCGCAACGATGGACACCTCGATGGGCGCCATGGTCATCGCGCTCGATGCGATCAACGCTCCGCTCACGGTGAACAACTTCGTGTTCTTGGCGCTCAACCACTACTACGAAGGCGTCATCTTCCACCGCATCATCAACGGCTTCATGTGCCAAGGTGGCGATCCAACCGGCACTGGCACTGGTGGCCCCGGCTACCGTTTCAACGACGAGCCTGTCAAGCAGCGCTACCAGCTTGGTTCCATCGCCATGGCGAACGCCGGACCAAACACAAACGGCAGCCAGTTCTTCCTCATCAGTGGCGCCAGCGGCGTCGGCTTGCCGCCGCAGTACAACCACTTCGGTCAGATCGTGAAGGGCCTCGAGGTCCTCGATGCAATGCAAGCAGTG
>JAPKZR010000179.1 GCA_026393695.1 Actinomycetota bacterium | reverse complement strand
GCGATGGCGCAACGCTGCGAGCACGCCGATGACCCCAAACAGTGCGGTGCCGATGTCGCCGAGCGCGCCCACGGGGCTCACCGCTGGGGGCTGACCGGGCTGACGTTTCCATTCGTAGAGTCCGCTCATTGCTTCGGCCACGCCTGCGTAGGCGGGCCAGCCGTCGTATGGGGTCTCGACGGTGTTGCCGAAGCCGCTAATAGACAGGTAGACGGCGGCAGGGTGAACGGCGCGGATGTCGTCGTAGCCAAGTCCCATGCGGGCCAAGGTTCCGCCCTTGAAGTTTTCGGCGATGACATCGAAGCGGGGAGCCAGCGACAGGATCAGGTCGCGGCCCGCCGGGTTCTTGAGGTCGACACAGATCGATTGCTTCGAGAGGTTGTTGCGCAAGAAGGTGGCGCCAACATTGCGACCCTGCGGGTCTTTCATTGCAGGCAACGAGCCGCGGCCTAGGTCTCCGCCGGTTGGATGCTCGACCTTGATGACCGTTGCGCCGAGTCGGCTGAGCAACTGCGTTGCATAGGGGAGGGCCTGCATCTGCTCGAGGGCAAGGATGCGCACGCCATCGAGTGGCTTGCCGTTTGCGAGTGCTTCGATATTGCCGATGTCGCCAAGGTTCACGGCGCCACAGTATCGGGCGGTGTGGTTTGCACGTGCTGTCAGCGACCGCCAGAAACATCGACGAACGCGCCGGTGGTGTAACTCGATGCGTCGCTGCACAGCCACAGCACGGCGGCCGCAACTTCTTCGACCGTGCCCGATCGCTGCATCGGCACCATCGGGCGAACGCGCTCGACGCGACCTGGCGAGGCATGCTCGTTGAAGTCTGTTTCGATGAGCCCGGGACGCACGGCGTTCACGCGGATGCCAACCGCCGCTACCTCTTTGGCGAGGCCGGTGGTCATCGATTCGAGCGCACCTTTCGATGCGGCGTAGTGCACCCACTCGCCGCTGCCGCCGAGCACGGCCGCCTTCGACGAGATGTTCACGATGCAGCCGCCCCGGCCACCGTTGGCCGTTGACATATGGTTCACTGCCTCGCGGGCAAAGAGGAACGGCGCCGAGATGTTCACCGCCCAGAGGCGCTCGAGCATCTCGCCGGTGACCGTATCGATGGTTCCGTATGAGCCAGCGATGCCAGCGTTGTTGATGAGCGCGTCGACGCGGCCGTAGGTGTCGAGCACTTCGGCGAACGCAGCGACCACGGCTGCTTCGTCGCCAGCATCGGAGCGAATGGCAAGGTCTACTGAGCCTTCGGACACGAGTTCATCGGCCGCTACATCGCTGGTTTCAAACGTGATCGCAACGGTGTAACCGGCTTGCGACGCGGCTCGGGCGATGGCGGCGCCGATGCCGCGGGTTCCGCCGGTGATGAGCATGACAGGGTTCATGAGGAGTCCGTTTCGTTGTGTGCGCTACAAAGGCTTGTCGACGCGAAGCACTTGGGCGGCGATGGTGATGCGGTGGCTGAAGCCGAGTCGCTCGTACACGCGGATTGCCGCGGTGTTGTCGACGACTACGTGCAAGAACGGTCGTTGGCCGTTGGCGATCAGGTTCGACGCGAGATGATGAACCAGTGCCGCCGCGTATCCGCGTCCGCGAGCATCGGGGTGCGTGCACACGGCGCTGATCTCGGTGGCATCGCCAACGTGCATGCGGTGTCCGGCCATCGCGACTAGTTGGTCACCGTGGCGAATGCCGATGTATTCGCCGAGCACGTGTGTGCGCTCAAAAAACGGACCCGGCTCGGTGAGTTTCACGAGCGCAAGCATGTCGGCAACGTCGTTGTCGCCCAGGGGGATGATGTTGTTGGTCGCCGTGTTTGAGTTGTCGAGTGGAGCAAGGCGATCGCACACCATCTGCGCGGCCTCGCCGGTGTAGATCGAGCTGCAGCCCGCTGGTATATCGACCGGTGCGGCATTGAACAGCAGTGCCATCTCGCCGAGAGCGAGGATGTCGGTGATGGCAGCGACGCCAATGCCGGCAGGGTCTGGGAAGCCGGCGAAGAGCGCCACAGTGGGATCGAACCGCAGCGCCGCGGCGGTGCCGGTGGCGAGATGGGCTTGATGGCCCGCGAGCGCGTGCCAGACTGGGTTGTCGAGTTGGTCAGCCACGATCGGTTCGAGCTGCCTGCGGGCCGCTCAGCTTGTCCCACACCATCTCGGGGGCCGCTTGGCCGCCGAGCAACACCGCTGGATGCTGACGATCGACATGACCCATCACGTTGCGATACATGCTGTAGCCAATGAGCTCTTGCAGGCGAGTGGGAAACGTGGCGACCAACGCAGGAGCGAGGCCGAGCATCAGGTTCTGCTGCTGGCGACACCAGCCGGCCACGTATTGCACGCTCATGCCAAAGCGACGTTGATCGGTCACGTTGGCACCGCCGCCGTGCCATGTGCTGGCGTGCAACACCACAACGCCGCCTTTGGGCATCTCGGCAGCGATGGATTCGTGAGCCTGGCCGGGCTTGAGCACGTTGGGCCATTTGTGTGAACCCGCAACGATGCGGGTGGCGCCGTTCTCTTCGCGGAACTCGCTGAGCGCCCACAACGTGGTGACCATCGTGGCGGGGTGCGGCCGAGGGAGTGTGATCATGCCGTCGTCGGCGTGCAGCAGTTGCGGCGTTTCGTCGGGTCCGATGTTCATGCTGGTGATACCGCTGAGCAGTAGGCCGGTGTCGAGCACCGCTTCGACAACCGGAAGCACGCGAGGGTGGATCGCAGCATCACCGAACAACGGGCTCTTGGTGAGCACGTTGAAGATGCGCTTGGTATGAAAGCCCTCGAAATCGTTCACTCCGTCGGCGATCTTGAAGTCGTGCTCAATGCGTTTGATCTCGTCGATGAGCGCATCACAAAAATCGTGATCGATGGCGTCGGGGATAATCACGTAGCCCTGCTCTTCGATCGTGGCGGCGAGTGCCACAGGATCGATAGATGAGGGTTCGTTGGCGGTAAGAGTCACGGCGTCAACCTTACGCAGACACGACATGCAAAGTCAGCGGTGGGCGTGCTGGTGCCTCAGGCGAATGGGTCGCCCATCCGAGATACATCACGTTAATGATTCGGGTGTCGGCATCGAAGCCACACAACTCGAGCACTCGTGGCGAATCAATGAGCGGGGCGGTTCCCCAATACGTGGCCACACCCAAGGCGGTGGCTCCAAGCAAGATGTTCTGAATGCCCGCTGCAACCGAATCGCGGTTTTCGTCGTGGGTGCTCGGCTTGGCGTCGGCGATGCAGCCAACCACGAGCACTGCCGGGGTGCGCATGTACTTGGTGAGTGTCTTCGTGCGTTTGGTCTCGTCGCCGAAATCGCGATCGATCATGTCGGCGGCAAACGCTTGACCCAGGCGGGCGCGGCCATCGCCGGTGAACAGCGCGAAACGAGACGGCCACGTGCGCTTGTGGTTCGGCGCCCACAGGGCTAACTCGCAGAGTTGCTCAATGAGCGCCACCGGCACGTCGCGTTCAGCGTCGACCACCATGTTGGTGCGCCGGGCGCGGATGAGTTCGGCGAGTGAATCGAATGGCACTGACATGGGTGCAGCATGTCGGCTGTTGCGAGCCGTTCCAACAACGTGCGAGTCGGCCGCAAGCGCGGTAGCCGCAGTGGGGGACCGTTTCGGTGGGTGCATTAGATTCGCACTGTGACTGCACCAGTAAACGACGACGCGACAACCGACTCGACCGCTCCGTATTTCGGGTTCGGTGGGCGCATCGGCACAACGATGGCGGGCTCTCAAAACGAGTGGCCAGCCGCGGTTACTGCGCCGGCGGGTTCGCCGAACATTGTGTTCGTGCTGGTCGACGATGTGGGCTTCGGCGACCTCGGTTGCTTCGGCAGCGAGATCAACACGCCGAACCTCGATCGGCTCGCCAGCGAGGGCGTGCGTTTCACCAACTTTCATGTGAACCCAATGTGTTCGCCAACGCGCGCATCACTGCTCACCGGTGTGAATTGCCATGCGGCGGGCATGGGTCATATTGCCCAGGACGATCCCGGATTCCCGGGCTACCGCGCCGAGATAGCCGACAACGTGTCGACCGCGGCAGAGATTCTTCGTGCCGCGGGCTACGCCACCTTGATGGTGGGCAAGTGGCACCTGTGCCGCGATAACGACATGGGCGCAGGCGGGCCGCAGCATGGGTGGCCGTGCCAGCGCGGCTTCGATCGGTTCTACGGAATCCTTGAGGCGTTCACCAACCTGCATCAGCCGCATCGCCTCATCGAAGACAACCATGTGGTCGAGGTCAACGAGTGGCCCGAGGGCTACTTCCTCACCGACGATCTCACCGACAAAGCCATCCGCATGATCCGCGAGCGCGGCGCATCGCGGCCGGGTCAACCGTTCTTTTTGTACATGGCGCATCCTGCGGCTCATGCGCCCTTGCTGGCCAAGGCCGAAGACATCGAGCGCTACCGCGATACCTACAACGGCGGATGGGACCTCACCCGCGCTCAGCGTTTGGCACGTCAGATCGAACTGGGCATTGTGCCTGCCGGAACTCCGCTGCCGCCGCGCAACAACGAGCCCGGCGACGCAGTGAAGGCATGGGACGACCTCACCGACGACGAGCGCACGCTGTATGCCCGCTACATGGCCGTGTACGCCGCGATGGTCGACGAAATCGACCAGAGCGTCGGTCGACTGCGCTTGGCGCTTGAGGAGACCGGCGAGTGGGAGAACACCATCGTGGTGTTCCTGTCCGACAATGGCGCGAGCCGCGAGGGCGAATCCACCGGCACCACCAACTATTTCGGTCACCTCGGCGTGGGCGATGCCAAGAACACCGTTGCGCTCGACCTTGCTCGTTTCGACGAGATCGGCGGGCCCACCACGATGCCGCATTACCCACGCGGTTGGGCGATGGCCAGCAACACGCCATTTCGGATGTACAAGCGCAACACCCACGCGGGCGGTCATCAGGTTCCGTGTTTGTGGAGTTGGCCCAAGGGTCTCAGCGAGGTCGCTGGAGGCATCCGCACCCAGTACGGCCATTGCATCGACGTGCTGCCCACGGTGTTGGCGCTCGCAGGCATCGCTACTCCCACACATCGCAACGGCAAGATCGTGAAGCCAATGAACGGCGCAAGCTTGGCGCCAGTACTGCACGATGCGCACCACGGCGAAGTTCGCGAAGAGCAGTACTACGAACTCGAAGGCCACCGCGGCTTCTATCGCGATGGGTGGGAGGTCGTGACCAACCGTCGTCCGCGCACCAAGTTCACCGACGCCGACTGGGAGCTGTACAACTTGCGCGCCGATCCCGTCGAGGTGAACAACCTTGCGGCCGATCAGCCCGAGCGTGTGGCCGAACTTGCTGCCGCATTCCATCAGGCAGCGTTGGCGAATCAGGTGTATCCCTTGGACGAGGGCTCGGGCTGGCGTTGGATCGTGCGCCCCGAAAAGGATGCGGTGTTCCACGAGTCGGTCACTATTTGGCCGGGCACCCCAACGCTCGAACGTATTCGCAGCGGCGTGCTGGTGTGGCAACGCACGTGTGTCATCACCGCCGACATCACGATGTCAGCGGGCAATCGTGGCGTGCTCGTTGCCCATGGCGATCAAGGCGGCGGCTATGCGGTCGAGGTCGATGGTGGTGAGGTCTGGTTCGTGCACAACGACGGCCACGGCACGACCACGCGTACCGCCGCGGGCGCGGTCTCTGCGGGTCGGCATCGCATCGACCTCACGCTTGGCGCGCCCGGTGGGGGTCGTTGGATCGTGGCACTTGCGGTCGATGGTGAGGTCCGCTTCAGCGAAGTCGAGCGGGCGATGCTGTGGCCGATGGCGCCGTTCTCGGGCATCGACATCGGTATCGACCGTGGCTCGCCGGTCGACTGGCAGCGTTACTTATCCGACGGTTCGTTCGCGTTCAGCGGCTCGGTGCACTCGGTGCATTACGAGCCAGGCGAGCTTGGCCCCGACGCCAGCGCGCGCTTCGTCGACCTCGCCCGCGACCTCGGCGCCCGCTACGAGTAGCGCTCACCCGCTCACTCCCGGTTTTGTTGAAGACTTTTGGTCGACCCTCAACCAATTGTCTTCAACAAACGCTTTGTTGAAGCAAACAGTGTGGGTGGCGGATGCGGTGGGTGGCGGATGCGGAGTGGGGGGTGGCGGGTGAGTTAGTGGGCGGAGCGGACGAGGCGGCCGGGGCGGGCGCCGGTGTCGGCACCGTTGCGACGGGTGATCTCGCCGTTGACGATGGTTGCCACATAGCCATGCGCGGCCTGCATCAGACGTCGGCCGCCGGCGGGCAGGTCGTCGACCGCGCGTGGGTATTCGAGGTCGAGCGTGTAACGTATAAAGCGGAGTTAGCG
>JAPKZR010000040.1 GCA_026393695.1 Actinomycetota bacterium | reverse complement strand
GTTCCGACGCCTCGAGTCTGATCGGTTTCGAACCGGATGGCGACGGCGTCGTGCATCCAGTCGACATGGTTCTCGATCGGCTCGACAACCTGCCACACGCGTTCTGGGGTTGCATCAATGTCGATGCTGACTGCAATACGGCTCATGAGAGAATCAGAGTTTGATCGCGACGCGACGGAGTCGGTCGGCTGCGTTTTCGGGTGGCACGATGTTGATCAAAACGCCAGTGCCGCGCTCGAAACCGGCTGTGCTCACCAGCTTTGGCCAGAGGTGCACATGCCAGTGGTACTCACCGGTGTGCTGATGCGGCGCGGTGTGGAACACCAAGTTGTAGGCAACATCGCCGAATGCATCGCGCAGGTTGATGAGCGCATCACGAATGGCTCGGCCAACTGCCGCGAGCGACGTGTCGTTGGCATCTTGCAGATGCAGATCGTGTTGGCGCGGGATGATGAGCATCTCGTAGGGGCTGCCGCTCCAGTAAGGGCACAGGCATACGACATCGTCGTTGGCGAACACGATGCGCTTGCCATCGGTAAGTTCGGCCTCGATAGTTGCGCACAGAATGCAAGCGCTCTCGAATCGAGCAAAGGCACGCTCTTCTTCAAGGATCTCGCCCGGAACGAACGGGAGCCCGAGCAATTGGCCGTGTGGGTGCGCCAGTGAGGCGCCGGCCTCGCGGCCGTGGTTCACGATGGCCTGCGTGTAGCGAATGTTGGGCGTTGAGGCGTGATCAATGAGTCGACGCTTCAGGGCCTGCATGGTCTCGGCGGCCTTGAGGTCGTCGCCCATGTGGATGCCGCCGTTGTGGTCGGGTGTGTACACGAAGATCTCGTGGATGCCGCTTGCTTCGGCCATCACGTGCACTGGGCCGAGGTGATGAACAGCAAATGGCTCTTCGCCATCGAAGGCGGGGAACAAGTTGGGGATGACCCTGAGTTGCCAGGTGCCGCCCTGATCGACCTGCTCGAGCGCTGGCAAGGTGGCTTCCTCGTTGCCAGGGCAGAACGGGCATGGCCGACTTGGATCGGCTTCAACCTCGGTGCTGCGCGGCGCAAAGTCAGTAGGTCGCTCAGCTCGGTCGGCCACGATTGTGACCCAACGGCCGGTGAGAGGATTCAAACGCATCTGAGACATCTGTAATCAGAGGATACGACGATGCGCTGCGCAAGTGGCGTATTTGGTCCAGTTTGTGGCCGATGGGATGAAGGTCACACCTCGTCGAGTGTTCAGAGAGGTGCGTAGACGCTGACGTGTCGTGTGCTGTCGGGCGTGAATGGGTCGTGAGCGAAGGTCTGCCAGCGGTGGCGACAACTCAATCCGGCAGCGGCTGCCATGTCGTCGAGTTGCGACGGAGATGTGTAGCGGATGCTCCATGGGCGCAGGCGCACACCGCCTTGCTCAGTGAACTCGATGAACTGTCCCTCGGCTGATTGTTCGTCGCCGTCGTAACGGGCAACGCTGAGCACAACACGGTCTCGCGTGAGCGACTTGACGTCTACCGAATTGCCGGTGCGCGGTGGGTCTTCGGGAACCAAGGCTTCGATCACGAGGCAGCCGTTGGGGCTCAGTCGTTGGGCAACGGCGTGCATGCACGCGCTCTGCAGTTGCTCGGAGCCGAGGTTGAAAAAGGTGTTGAACGCCACGAAGACCACGCCGAGAGGGCCGTCGGGTAACGAGTCGATCATGTCGCCGAGCACGATGAAAGGGGCGTGTTCGCAGTCTTTGGCGGCGAGCTTGTCGAGCATCGCCGCGCTCGAATCGATCCCGATGACCGCGGTGGGATGCACCCGTTGTGCGAGCGGTATGGCAAGTCGTCCGGTGCCGACGCCGAGCTCAACAATGGGCAGCGACCCGGCGTCTTGAGCAAGTTGCGCCAATGCCTCGACCGCAGCATCGACATCACCGATGTCGCTATACCAATCGTCGTATACGTCGGCGAATGCCTCGCCATAGCTGGTGTTGTCGTAACCCTGCATCGTTCCTCAGACCCGCTCTCAGACCCATTGCCAGCGTCCGTGCAAGCTACCCGTTGTCGCTCACCGTCCGCGCCCAACCGTCCCGCCCCCAACCGTCCAGCGCGGTCACTTCCCGGTTTGTTGAAGACAACAGGTCAAACCCCAACCAAAAGTCTTCAACAAACCCGGGAGTGAAGGTGGACCACTCGTTGCGGGCGACCTGCACCTGTACCCTCATGAAAGTGAACGAAGCCGCCACGCTCACCTATCTCGATCATGCCGCCACCACGCCGATGCGTGCTGAGGCTGTCGAGGCGATGCTGCCGTTCCTCACCGAGCGGTTCGCAAACCCAAGTGGCTCGCATCGCTTCGCCCGCTCAGTGCGTCAGGCAGTTGATGAAGCCCGTGATGTGGTGGCCGATGTCATCGGTTGTCAGCCTGGCGAGGTTGTGTTTACGGGCTGTGGCACTGAGGCCGACAACGCTGCCATTGTCGGAGCGCAGGGCCGCCATGGTGGCCTGGGTGTGTGCGTCGCAACTGAGCACCACGCCGTGCTGCACGCCATCGAGCATGGTGGTGGTCGCGTGGTTGGCGCCGACTCATTGGGGCGTGTCGATATCGATGCACTCATCGCGGCGCTCGACGATCAGGTGTCGATTGTGTCGGTCATGACCGTGAACAACGAAGTGGGCTCGATCAACCCGATGGCCGCCGTGTCGGCCGCAGTGCGTCAGCACGCCCCACG
>JAPKZR010000009.1 GCA_026393695.1 Actinomycetota bacterium | reverse complement strand
GGTTTGTTGAAGACATCAGGTCGGGGGTTGACCAATTGTCTTCAACAAACGCTTTGTTGGCGGGTTGACGAGGAAACTGCGCAGCACGTCGATGGTCCCCGATGGGTTCTGGGCGATGTCGGCGTAGGTGAACTGGATCACGATAAATCCGGCCAACTGCAGACGGTTCATCCGTTCGGCGTCGTTCTGCATCTGCTGCTTGGTGCGATGCCAGCGGTAGCCGAGCAGTTCGACGATGAACGGCGTTCCCGCGAAATGACAATCGACACGAATGGTGCGATTGCGCTGACGTGACAGCACCGCTTGCGTATCGGGCAGGGCGATGTTCGCCTGACCAACCAACTCGAGAAAGCGACGTTCGAGCCAACTGTGCCCGCCCCGAGAAAGCTCGGACCCTTCGATCACATCAAGCAAAGCCGGGATGCCGTAACGCCCACTGGTGCGTAGGTCGGAGATACGCCGATGCAGAAAGTCTTCGGCGCTTCCCCCATCGCGCAGTGCAGAGTCGAGTGCTGCAGTGAGACGTTGCGGAGTCTCAATGCGAGCGAGGTCGATGAGCGTTCGGGTGGGGCTTGTGGTTGCGAGCCCGTTCACCGTGGATTGATCGATCAGCGGCAGCTCAAGCGAGCGATGAAACACGTGCCCCAGGCGTTGGATGTGGCGCTGGTTGGGCAGCGTGAGATGAAACGGCGGTGCGAGTCGGAACCCATCGAACCCGTGCAGGGCCGCAGCGGTTGGACCGCTGACCCAGACCGGATCGCCCACGTCGAGCATTAGCGCATGGAGCGCGCCGATGGGCGTCTTGGGTGCAAATGGGCTAGTGAAGGTGCGGACCCCAGTCCGCTCGAGGTCGCCGCTCTGGACTCGGCTACGAAGCGTGGCGCGAGTGGCGCCACCGGCATTGGCTTGCCGACGGGAGATGATCCCGTGCTGACCTGTCGCGTTCGCCGCAAAGTGGCGACCGTTCGTGGTCATTGCTGTGCAGTCAAGCAGGCTCACATCGAAAAGCGGGCACTCCCGAGTTTGTTGAAGACAACAGGTTGGGGGTTGACCAATTGTCTTCAACAAACTCTTTGTTGAAGCGAAATGGTTGTTGGCGGGGGACGGGGGACGTTGGCGGGGGACGTGGGGCGGGGGACGTGTTGGCGGGGGGTGAAAACGGAAGAAGCCCCGGGCACTTGGCCCGGGGCTTCTTCGAATCGAATCAGGAAGATCAGTAGTCTTCCATGCCTCCGCCGCCCATCGGAGCGCCGTCGTCTGGCTTGTCGGCCACGACTGCTTCGGTGGTGAGGAAGAGCGCAGCGATTGATGCTGCGTTCTGCAGTGCCGACCGGGTCACCTTGGCAGCGTCGATGACGCCGAGCTTGACGAGGTCTTCGTAGACGCCGGTTGCTGCGTTGAGGCCTTCGTTGCCGGTCATGTTCTTGACCTTCTCGACGACGACACCGCCTTCCATGCCAGCGTTTTCGGCGATCTGCTTGAGTGGGGCCTCGAGAGCCTTGGCGACCAAACGGGCACCAGTGGCTTCGTCGCCCGAGAGCAGCGCAACCGTTTCGAGAACAGCGGCCTGTGCACGAAGCAAGGCAACGCCGCCGCCAGGAACAACGCCTTCTTCGATGGCGGCCTTGGTGGTGCTCACTGCGTCTTCGATGCGGTGCTTCTTCTCTTTGAGCTCAACTTCGGTTGCGGCGCCGACCTTCAGCACGGCAACGCCGCCGCTGAGCTTGGCGAGACGCTCTTGGAGCTTCTCGCGGTCGTAGTCGGAATCGGTGTTGTCGATCTCGGCCTTGATCTGGTTGATGCGACCCTTGATGTCGTCTTCGTCGCCAGCACCCTCGACGATGGTTGTCTCGTCCTTGGTGATGATGATCTTCTTGGCGGTGCCGAGCAGATCCATCGTGGCGTTCTCAAGCTTGAGGCCGACTTCTTCGCTGATGACCTGACCACCGGTGAGGATAGCGATGTCTTGCAGCATGGCCTTGCGGCGCTCGCCGAAGCCAGGAGCCTTGACGGCTGCCGACTTGAACGTGCCACGAATCTTGTTGACGACGAGCGTGGCGAGAGCCTCGCCCTCGACATCTTCGGCCAAGATGAGCAATGGGCGTCCGCCCTGCATGACCTTCTCGAGCACGGGGAGCATGTCGCGCACCGACGAGATCTTCGAGGACACGATGAGGATGTATGGATCGTCGAGTGAGACTTCCATGCGCTCGGTGTCGGTCACGAAGTATGGCGAGATGTAGCCCTTGTCGAAGCGCATGCCCTCGACGAGATCCATCTCCATGCCGAAGGTCTGGCTTTCTTCGACGGTGATGACGCCGTCTTTGCCGACCTTGTCGATGGCGTCAGAAATCATGGTGCCGATTTCGTTGTCGGCTGCCGAAATCGAGGCGACCTGAGCGATCTGCTCTTTCGAGTCGACTTCTTTGGCGAGTGCCTTGATGCTGCCAACGGCTGCAATGACGGCTGCCTCGATGCCCTTCTTGAGGCTCATTGGGTTGGCGCCGGCTGCGACGTTGCGCAGGCCTTCGCGAACCATGGCCCAAGCAAGAACCGTGGCGGTGGTGGTGCCGTCACCGGCAACATCGTCGGTCTTCTTGGCGACTTCTTTGACCAGTTCGGCGCCAATGCGCTCGTACGGATCTTCGAGTTCGATTTCCTTGGCAATTGAGACGCCGTCGTTGGTAATGGTGGGTGCGCCCCACTTCTTGTCCAATACGACGTTGCGGCCCTTTGGCCCGAGCGTTACTCGCACTGCATCGGCGAGCTTGTTCATGCCCGCTTCAAGCCCACGACGAGCTTGCTCGTCAAACGCGATCATCTTCGACATCTGGTGTCCTCCATTGGACGAACTGATGGATTTCACTCGCCGTTGCGAGTTGTTAGCACTCTAATGGGGCGAGTGCTAATGCGACAACCGCAGCACGAGCGAGACTGCATGCCGGATCCTGCGCTGCGCGGTGTGCTGATCTAGCTTGCATACCTATGAAGACCTCGTCAGCAAGCGTCATTGTGGTCGGCGGAGGCGTTTCTGGGCTCGGCCTCGCGCTGATTTTGGCCCGGCGTGGCCACGACGTGACCGTGATCGAGCGGGATCACACACCCATGCCGCAGTCGGCCGACGAGGCGTTCGATTGGGACCGCCGCGGTGCGCCGCAGGTGCGCCACAGCCACGCCTTCTTGGCCCGGCTGCGCAACTTGTTGCTCAACGCTTACCCCGACGTCTACGCCGACCTGCTGCGTGAAGGCGCCACCGAGATGCGTTTCGGCGACGACCTGCCGCCGGAGATGACCGGTTTTGTGCGCCAGGCCGACGATGACGAACTGGTCATGCTGGCGTGTCGTCGCACCACGTTCGAGTGGGTGTTGCGCCGCGCTGCGCTCGCCGAGGGCCGGGTCACGTTCCGCACCGGCGTTGGTGTCGAAGGTGTCGTGTCCACACAGTCCGCCGATGGCGCGGTCGTGGTCTCAGGCGTGCGTCTTGCCGACGGCGCCGAAGTGTTGGCCGACTTGGTCATTGCCGCCAACGGACGTCGCAGTTCGGTCAACGAGTGGCTCACCGAGGCCGGTGCGGCCGAGATCCCCGAAGAGGTTGAAGACACCGGCATCGTGTACTTCAGCCGCTTTTACCGGCTGCGCGAAGGCTTCGACTATCCACCTCGCTCGGGCCTTATCGGCGGCGATCTTGGCTACGTGAAGTACGGCGTGTTCGTGGGCGACAACCGCACATTCAGCGTCACCTTGGCCACGCCAACTGCCGACGACGAGTTGCGCAAGATCCTCACCGACTCAACGGTCTTCGACAGCGCGGCG
>JAPKZR010000197.1:1724-7294 GCA_026393695.1 Actinomycetota bacterium | reverse complement strand
CGGTATGACCAGCAAACCCTGTTACGCGAACATCGGATATTGACCTCACGCAGCGTAAACACTGGCTTTGCTCACTGAGAGCTGATCATCAACGGTATGACTTCGGCGCGCTCTGAAGGGCTGCCTGCAGAACTCGGACAGCAGGGCGAGACCTACGACCATGGTCGGAATGGGTCTATAACCATCACCTCATTGATCGAAACCGAGCTGGCACTCACACTGGCACATACCAGGACAGCCCCTCTCCCCGGAGGCAAGACACAAATGAGCGATCACATGAATACCCAGCCGCAAACATCCGCCACCGAAGTTGACGCCGATCTCGTGAAGCGTCGCACCGTTCTTAAGTTTGGCGCCGCAGGTGCCGCCGCATTGGCCGCGGGCGTCACCGCCTCGGCCGTGGTTCCAGATCTTCGCCAGAAGGGTTTGTTGTCTGCCGATGGCGCGTTCCATGCAGCATCAATCGCGTTGGCTGGAGCGATCTACACCGAGGCGTTCCCAACGAGCCCGTTGATCATGTCGCCGTTCACCGATCAGTTGCCGATTCCGAAGTCGCTCGTTCCAGAACCCATTCTTGACGTTGCCGGCTGGGCAATGCCTCCAGGACCTGGCGAAGGCCAGCAGAACTCGATCCGCAACCAGCGCCACCAAGTCTTCAAGCCACGCGTCACCGCCCAAGACATCATCAGCGGCCAAGCAGCGCGCCCTGACCCAATCATCTACAAGCTCACCGTCGACGTGGCTGAGCATTCGTTCACCACCTCACAGGTGATGCCGATCAACTCGGCTGGCAAGCCCACCGTGTCGTTCGACCAAGCCGGCAACGTGTACCCAGCAGGCACCGTTCGCACACTGCCAAAGAGCACGATCTACGGGTTCAACGGACAGTTCCCGGGACCAATGATCAACGCCGAATACGGCAAGCCATGCATCTTGCGCTTCGTGAACCGCCTGCATGACAACCCGTTAGGCCTCGATCGCCAAGACTTTGGTGCCCCCGACTGGTCGTTCCTGACCCACTTGCACAACGCCCACACCGCCCCAGAGAGCGACGGCAACCCGCACTACTCAATGAACTTCGGTCCAAAGAGCATGGGCTTTCAGCCAACGCAATGGGTGGACCAGTTGTATCTCAACTGGCCAGCAGGTGGCGACGACAACGAGAAGCAAAGCTTCTGTTGGTTCCACGATCACCGCATGGATCACACCGGCGCAAACGTGTACAAGGGCCTCGTTGGCCTGTATCCAATCTATGACCCAAAGGGCAACCTCGATGCGGGCGACGAGACCAAGGGTTTCCGCTTGCCAGGTGTTCGCACCAACAACCCCGACGGCTCGTTCGATGTGAAGTACGACATCCCACTCGCGTTCTTCGACTGCCGCCTCGATGACGGCACCACGCCACACAACGACATCCACGACGCCGAGTACCCACTCGCCAAACCAGGTGTGCATCCTGAGTGGTGGGGCAAGACCTTCTACAAGCACTTCCCGAACCACGGCTTTGTGGGTGACATCTTCACCGTCAACGGTGTGGCGTACCCAACAATGACCGTCGAGCGCCGCAAGTACCGCTTCCGGTTCTTGGACTGCTCAATCGCCCGCATCTACGACTTCCAAATGATGAGCTCAACCAAGGGGCCCGTTTCGGCTGCATCGCTCGGTTATGCCGGCGACGAGCTTCAGGGCCAGTACCGCATCCCCGACGCTCAGCAGTGCATGCAGTTCGTGGAGATTGCTTCCGACGGCGGGTTGATCCCATTCCCGTTCAAGCGCAACAACTTCGAGCTCTGGCCAGCAAAGCGCCGCGAAGTCATCATCGACTTCACCAAGTACCAGGACGGCACACCCACCAAGAAGGGCGACGTCATCTACCTGACCAACGTGGCAAAGATGACCGACGGCCGCATGCCATCGAAGTCGGTTCGCGGCGGCATCGACCCGAACTACAAGATCCCGATGATCAAGTTCGTCATCGGCGACGCTCCGGCAATTCCAGACGCCAGCCTGATCCCAACCAAGTTGCGCCCATTGCCAGCCGTGCCAAGCAACTGGCAGACCATGCTCGACAACCGCATGATCTTCGAAGTGCAGCGCGGCAGCGCCGGCGGCGAGACCGAATGGCTGATCAACGGCAAGCCTTTTGATCCGCTTACCTCGGCCACGAGCATGAAGAACAAAAAGGGTCTCAGCCCCGTCGCTCAGCAAAAGATGGGCAGCTACAACCTCTGGGAAATCCGCAACGGCGGCGGCGGCTGGGTTCACCCTGTTCACCTCCACATGGAAGAGCACCAGACCCTCATGCGTAACGGCAAGATCGTCACCGCTGGCAACGCAGCTCACCCTGACGACGTCTCACGTGAAGATGTCGTGGCGCTCGACCCGAGCGAGTCCGTGATCATCGGTCGCTACTTCCGTGACTTCGTGGGCCCATACGTGGCTCACTGCCACAACCTGGCACACGAAGACCACCAAATGATGTGGGGCTGGGAAATCACCCCATAAGCACTGCAATGGCGAGCCGTGGCGCCTCAACCACGGCAGCTCTACCCAGTTCTTGAGCTTGCGCCGCCTGGCCCTCGGCGACGCAAGCTCAAGTTGTTTCTTAGCCCTCATTCGCACCGCAGAGGATGCACCACAGATGAACTCCACCGAACAACCCACCCGCCGCCTCGGCCAACTCAGTCGGCTCCCAGTGTCATGGGTCTCGGTTGCACTCTTCGCCGTGCTGATCTCCTACGCCAACGGCTTTTGGGTCACCACCGTGCAAGAAACCGTCGGATCGATCGAGCGGCTGCAATCGTCGTACGGCCGCTGGCTTCGTGACTCCACGCTCATGCTGCCCGTCATCTTCCTCGCCGTGGTCGCCGCTCTCGCGCTGGCTCACCGAATCGCAGCCAACAGCCGCTGGAAGCTGCTCATCAGCGCATTGCTGGTCGTTGGCTTCGCCACCACCGTGAGCATGGCCGAGGTCGGCATCAGCGCCGCCTACGACTACCGACTGCAAAGCAACTACCTCACCGGCAAGCACACATCGCACCTTGTTGGAGCCGCTAAGAGCGCCGCCGAGCAGGCAGCTAAGACCGGCATCACGCCGAAATGCAGCACCGTGTGCACCCAGCAGCACCGCACGCTCATGTCCCATCTGCGAGCGGCGCGCTACGCAGCTATTGCGATGACCATCAGCAACATCATCATCGTTGCCTGGGCCCTCGCCATACGCGGCGGCAAACTCTGGATCCGGCCCGGCGCTCGACGCAAGAAGACTGCAGTGCAGCTCACCCAGCCGCCAGCTGGCGGCGCCCTCGCCTAACCCAATCTCGGCCGCTTCCGGCGGCATCCGACCGCAAACCCTGTTGCATGGGCGCGATTTGAGAGGCGGAATCAAGGGGTGAGCGCAAGAAGTTCGGCGAGTTTCTCCGATGGTGTCATGTAGCCAAGGGTTTTGCGTGGTCGGTTGTTGAGGCTGTCAGCGATGCGGGCGAGGTCTTCGATGGTGTGAACGGCAAGGTTGGTGCTCTTGGGCATGTATTGGCGTAGAAGCCCGTTGGTGTTTTCGTTGGTTCCGCGTTGCCATGGCGAGTGCGGATCACAGAAGTAGATCGGCACGCCGGTGGCGACGCTGAACTGGGCATGAGCTGCGAGTTCCTTGCCTTGGTCCCAGGTGATCGATCGCATCATCGCGTCGGGCAGAGTGGCGATCGCGTTCGACATTGCCGTGTTGACATCGAGGGCTGTCTTGCCGTTCGCCAGATGCAACAACAACACGAAACGAGTCGAGCGTTCGACCAGCGTGCCGACCGCGGAACGGTTGTTGTTACCCATGATCAGGTCACCTTCCCAGTGCCCGGGCACCGCCCGATCATCGGCCTCAGCCGGTCGGTCAGAGATCATCACCATCCCTGGGATCTGCCCGCTGGTGCCACCGCCGCCATGACGCACCCGGCGTTGAGCGCGCCCGGAACGCAAGCAGCGATGCAGCTCACGGCGTAGTTCACCACGGCCCTGAACGAACAGCGACTGGTAGATCGTTTCGTGGCTCACCTGCATCATCGGATCATCTGGGAACTCGCGCCGCAACCGGCCAGCAATCTCTTCAGGCGACCAGAGCTCGATCAGCCAGGTCGTGACCAAGCACGTTAACCGCGGGTTCGCCAGCTTGGGGTCCTTGGGTCGCCTGGCCTGCTCGCTAGCGCGGGCGTGTGCCGCGTAGGCCCGATACTCGTCGCGGCCGCCGTTGACGTTCACCTCGCGCGACACCGTCGACACCGAACGACCCAACCGACGGGCGATCTGCGTGAACGACCAGCCGGCCACCAGCCCAACACGGATCTCCTCGCGCTCAGCAACCAACAACCGGCCCGGGCCAGGCGCCCACGGCAACGACACAGCTGCACGTTCGCGCATAAACACATTCACCACCCCATGCGCGGAGCATCCCACCCGGCGAGCAATCTCCCGATACGACAGACCCGCCCCGACCAATCGCATCACCTCGCTCACAACACCAGCACCCAACTGCTTCGACACCAGCAACACCTCCACAAGTCAACGGACATCATCAACTCACCAAGGCACCATTGCGCACACCAGTTGATTCCGCCAGACAGCTCCTGTCCCAAATCGCGCCCATGCGGGCTTTTTCGGTCAACGTCGCACTACAGCGACAGTCACCCGAGGATCGAACGCGACGGGACTGATGCAAAACACCCGCCGATTCAGACCGGCTCTGCCATGGCTCAAGCCCAGGTCGGGTTGAGTTCCGCTCAGGTTTGTGTCGCCGTGCAGTGCCTAGCCCTCTAAAGCCTGTACCTGCGAGCGATACTTGGGGATGACCCGCATCGCCGTTGGCATTCTTGGTACCGCCCTTATCGCCATCTACGCCATCGGTTCAGGTCGCTTAGTTGCCACAGACACGCAGTGGTATCGCTCGCTCTCCAAACCTGCGTGGCAGCCACCCGGCATCGTGGTCGGTCTCATTTGGCCCTACAACTTTGCAATGCTGATCGTCGCGACCTGGGTTGTAGCCAACCGCCTCTCGAGCACTCACCAGCTGGTCTGGTTGATTTCCCTCACGTTGAGCGTGTCAGCCGCTCTCTCGTGGGCATGGTTGTTCTTTACTCCACACTCACTGCTTGCGTCAGCTGTCGCTCTCGTGCTCGCCACGCTGTTCACTCTCCCGCTGCTCGTGATCTCGTTCCGCGCGTCTCTCGCACTCGGCATTGCGTTCGTGCCGTACCAACTGTGGCTAGCCCTCGCTACGTCTCTCGCTTTCGGTTACTCCTCACAGTAAAGACAGCTCCGAGTGGTTTTGCTCGCAGCACAACTCAGCCACCCCACAGCAAGCAGCGCCCTCGCTTAACCGCTATATCGGCCGCACCCGGCACCCAGCACCGGCTCACCATCCGCAAACCCAGTTGCATGGGCGCGATTTGAGACAGCTCCTGTCCCAAACCGCGCCCATGCGGGCACTTACCGATGCGGATGGGCGCGCGCCGGTGTCGAGGCGCGGCGGTGTCGAGGCGCAGCAAACTTGGGCCGAAAACGAGATAACCCCAGCCATGAGGGCT
>JAPKZR010000197.1:0-1676 GCA_026393695.1 Actinomycetota bacterium | reverse complement strand
GGGCGAGTCCCCACGATCGATATCGATCATGATGCTCTCCTTGATGTGTGTGCGGCGGGATCGCCGCTTTGTTCAACATAGCGCAGCGGTGTGACGCTGCTTGCACGACAAACATCGACCGTTTCTCCGGCCCCCACAACTAGCTGGACCTGATGCTAGAGACCGGCCGGTTCTGGTTGCCGACGATGCGCTGACGGGTGGTTTCAGAGAAGTGCCGCGCCCACTGAACCACCCGGTCTTGAATCTGTCGGGGCGAATCGGAGCTTGTCGGGACACAACGAACAGGTGGGCAAAACACCATTGGAGGTAGTGAAACGATTGCGTGGTGCTCCATTTTCAACTATTTTGGCGAAATGCGTGGACTCGGCTTTGTTCTTGGCGTCGCCCTCTGTTTAGGAATGTCAGCCTGTGGAAGCTCATCAGGGGTGTCGCAAACGAGCGGGGTTACCGCTGGGTCGACAGCGGCTTCGTCCTCCCCGTCTGGCTCAACCGCCGTTTCAGAACCACCGACAACAGGCATTGCTGCGAAGACTGGAACGCTCGAGCTGGTCTTCGCGGCGGCTTCTGGCCAGCAGGTGTCGCCGGCCGATCTAGTGCAAGCAGCGAGTGCGCTGCGGACACTCACCGATGTATTGAAATTGGACGCAACAGTGGACGTGGTCGGCGAGTCGGTTCACGTCACCGTTAGCAACACGTCCGACTCTGATCGCGGTGACATCACCGACAGCCTCAATCTGACCGGAATCGTCTACCTGCGCCCCGTGATTGCATGCGCCCAAGCTCCTTCGACCACGGTTCCTGAGCCTGCTGCGATCACTTCAACCACGCTCATTGCTGGAGCTTCCGATCCGACTCCGCCACAAATCTTGCCAACCCTTGACGGCCAAATCTGCCAAGTTGGACCAGCCGCCGGTACAGGCGAGGTGTTTGTCGCTGGCTCGGCTGTAGCGGACACCGCTGCGAGTGGTGGCTGGGGCGTAACTGTCGACCTGAAGAGCGGCGCCGAGGGTGAAGGCGTTTGGAATGCGATCGCATCGGAGTGTTTCAACAAAGCTGCAACGTGCCCATCGCAACAGCTAGCGATCGAGGCCAATGGGCAGATCCAAACGGCCCCCACGATTAACGCTGCGGAATTCTCGGGATCCATTCCGCTCACTGGTGGTTTCACCGAGCGACACGCCCGAGCGCTCGCTGCCACCCTAAATTTCGGAGGGCTCCCTTTCACACTGAGCGTCGCCAGCGCCGTATTCACACCCTAGTTGACGGCGGCTGACGGCTGATTTGTGGCGACCTTTGGTGGCTTGTTGAGAATCGATACGTGTGCAATGAATCTTTCTTGCGCGTTGCACGGAACCGAATGACCCAGCACGGCGTCGTAAGGGAATGAAACGACTGGCCTTCACCGCACCAATGATTTGCCTGATGCTGCTCACGGGTGCATGCAGTCCAACACCAGGTCCAAGGAGTTCGAGTCCGAACTCAAAAGACAATGCGAACGAATCGATATGCGGTCGCGATCCCGTTGCAGCTGCAAAGAGGTTTTTAGGGGTTGCCGTCAAGGGTGACTTGGAAAACTATGGCGAGTGCATGCACACTCAAACCTCCATAGATACTGTCTTTCCTCGGTACCTTGTCAATGGCGCAGCATGGCTGCAGGAGCCCTCCACCGTGGTCAG
>JAPKZR010000119.1 GCA_026393695.1 Actinomycetota bacterium | reverse complement strand
GTGGCGATGTCTACGCCGGGCCGCACGCTGAAGTCGGCAGCAGTTGGCACTGGGCGAACCGCGGGGGAGGGGATCTCGGCGTCGTCGATGATGGTGATCCAGCGTTGTCCGTCGGCGCCCTTACCGATGGTGACGGCGGGAACGATGAGCTTTGCTGAAGCGCCCGGCTTGAACGGCAGAACACCCATCGCGATGGGGCCGCACCCGGCCACGCCGACGGAGTCGCGATAATCGATTGCTGCCAGAAACTCGATCGCTGAGTCGGCTTCGATTCGGGCGGCTACTCCGCGGCCCGCCAGACCGATGCCATCACGCACAAAGAGAAAGCCATCTTCGCCAGCGAAATCATTGAGATCGATGTCTTCGTCGAGGACCCGGGTGACGGCGCGCATGTGCGTTGCTTACGACCGTGTGCCCAGCAACAGTTGAGTGATGCCGCCGCTGAGCAGTTGATGCTCACCATCGGCGAACCCCGCAGCGACGAGGGCTGTGACCATCTCGTTGGCTGGCGGCAGATACGCCACGCTCTTGGGCAGATAGCGGTAGGCGGCCTTGTCGCTGAGCAGCCCACCGATCTTGGGAACCACCTTGCCGAAGTAGATGCCATGACCGAAGCGCACGAGTCGGTTCTTGGGGATGCCGACATCGAGCAGCGCAATGCGTCCGCCGGGACGAACGACGCGGCCGAGTTCGTTGAAGAACGCCGGCAGGTCGACCAGGTTGCGCAATGCGAATCCGCAGGTGACGCCGTCGACGCTGGCATCGGGGAACGGCATCCTCAAAATGTCGGCTTGGGTGCGTGGAGCGCCGCTGCGGTCTGCGGCCAACATGCCAAAGCTGAGGTCGACAGACAGTGGCTTGTAGCCGGCTTTGGCGAGGTCGATGCACAGGTCGCCCGTGCCGCTGGCGAGGTCGAGCACACGGCTTCCGGCAGGGAGCGCCAGCAGGCGCACAGCCTTGCGGCGCCAGCGAACGTCGAGCCGAAACGTCATGATGCGGTTGACCATGTCGTAGCGGCCGGCAATGGAGTCGAACATTTGGCGAACGGCAACGACCTTGTCGTCGCCCTCGGGCAGTGCGTCTGTATCCCACGTGGATTTCGTCATCGTGTGCAGGTTACGACCGAACGAGTGGCGCAGCATGCGCTCAAGCCGCAAGACTCAGCGAGATTCGTTTGCGGCGATGTGCCGCAACTGCGCGATGGAGGCCGTTCATGATCGACTTTACGTTCCCACCAGAGGTGGAAGAGATCCGCATGAAGGTGCGTCAGTTCATGGACGAAGTCGTTCGGCCTCGCTGGGATGCCACCGATCAAGAAGACCGCGCCGAGGTCGTCAAGACCATTGCCAAGCTGCGTTACAAGGCCAAAGAAGAGTGGGGCCTGTGGCTGCCGCACATGCCCAAAGAGTGGGGCGGCATGGGTCTTGGGCCAACAGCGATGGCGGCCGTGTCTGCCGAAGCCGGCAAGGTTGGCATCGGCCCATTCGTGCTCAACGCGCAGGCTCCCGACGAGGGCAACCAGCACACGCTCGAGCATTGGGGCACGGACGAGCAAAAAGAGAAGTACCTACGCCCGTTGTGCGAGGGCACCACGCGTAGCTGCTTCGCGATGACCGAGCCCGAAGTGGCCGGTAGCGACCCCACGCTCATCAAGACCTTTGCCTACCGCGACGGTGACGAGTGGGTCATCAACGGTCACAAGTGGTTCATCAGCGGTGCGCGTGGCGCCAAGTTCGCGTTGCTCGTTGCTCGCACCGAAGAGGATCCAGACATTCCTCAGGCGGCCAACAGCTGCTTCATTGTCGACCTGCCATCGCCGGGCTGGACCGTGGTGCGCGATGTGCACACGATGAGCGGCGGCCATAACCACTGCGAGATCCTCATCGAAGATTTGCGCGTGCCTGCAGCCAACATGCTTGGCGGCCAAGGTCAGGGCCACCTGCTCGGCCAATTCCGACTTGGGCCGGCTCGTTTGGCGCACTGCATGCGTTGGCTTGGCCAGGCCGAGATGGCACTCGACTTGATGGTGAAGCGCTCAATGGAGCGGTACAGCCACGGGTCGTACCTCGCCGAGAAGCAGGGCATCCAGTGGCTCATTGCCGACTCGGCCATGGAGCTCTACCAGAGCAAGCTGATGGTCTTGCACGCTGCGTACAAGATCGAAAACAAGATGGACTTCACCAGCGAGGTCTCGATGGCCAAGCACTTCGTGGCCAACAGCTTGTGGCGCATCATCGACCGCGCCGTTCAGGTGCATGGCGCACTCGGGTACTCCACCGACACGCCGCTTGCCGGCATGCTCATGCAGGCTCGCTGGAGCCGTTTTGCTGATGGCGCCGACGAGATTCACCAGATGCGTATTGCCCAGCGCACGATTGCTGCGTGGAACGACTTTGGGAGTACCAAGAAGGCCACCGGCGACTTGCCGCTCTGAGTGTGCCGAGC
>JAPKZR010000091.1 GCA_026393695.1 Actinomycetota bacterium | reverse complement strand
GGACCTTCGGGCGCTGCTGAAAGATGCCAGCGAGCTCTATCTCGCAACCGACGAAGACCGCGAGGGTGAGGCCATTAGTTGGCACTTGCTCGAGTACCTCAAGCCCAAGGTGCCCGTAAAGCGGATGGTGTTCCACGAAATCACCAAGGCCGCCATTGATAAGGCAGTCAACAATCCACGAGCGCTCGACTATGGCCTGGTCGATGCTGCCGAGACCCGCCGCATTCTCGACCGTCTCTATGGCTACGAAGTCAGCCCCGTGCTGTGGCGGCGCGTGAACCGTGGTCTGTCGGCCGGTCGTGTGCAGAGCCCAACCATTCGTTTGGTTGTCGAGCGCGAACGCGAACGCATTGCGTTCGTCACCGCTGGCTACTGGGATCTCGAACTGCTCACCGAAACCCGGCCGGCCTTCACCGCAACGCTGGTGTCGCTCGATGGTGCCAAGGTGGCGTCGGGCAAAGACTTTGGCAGCGACGGCAACCCCAAAAAGGGTGTCGTGGTCGTCAGCCAAAACGAAGCTCACGCGCTTGTTGCCGGCTTGTCGTCATCTACCTTCAGCGTGCGCTCGGTCGAAGAAAAGCCGTATCGCAGCAGCGCTAAAGCGCCGTTCACCACCAGCACGTTGCAGCAAGAGGGTGGCCGCAAGCTTCGCCTCGGTGCCGCGCAGGTGATGCGTATTGCGCAGGGTCTCTACGAGCGTGGCTTCATTACCTACATGCGTACCGACAGCGCGATGCTCAGCGACGAAGCGCTCGCCGCAGTGCGCTCCGAAGTTGCCAGCACCTACGGTCAACAGTTTTTGACGGCCGCGCCACGACAGTTCACCGGCAAGATCAAAAACGCCCAAGAGGCTCACGAAGCCATTCGTCCAACCACCCCGCTGCGCGCGCCCGATCAGGTTGCTGGCGAACTCAACGGCCAAGAGCTCGCCCTGTATCGCCTGGTGTGGCAGCGCACGTTGGCGTCGCAGATGGCCGACGCTGCTGGCGTCACCGTCAGCGTGCGGCTCACGGCAACAAGCGCCCCAGCAACGCAGGCCGGACAGGCCGGACAAGAGTGCGAGTTCGCAGCCAGCGGTACCACCATCACCTTTGCTGGCTATCGCCAGGTGTACGTGGAGTCCACCGACGAAGACTCAACCGCTGACGAAGAAAAGGAAGCGTTGCTGCCGATTCTTACCGTTGGTCAGACGGTGCCTGTCGAGTCGATCACGCCGAACGGCCACAGCACGTCGCCGCCTGCTCGTTACACCGAGGCCAGCATCGTGAAGCGCCTCGAAGAACTTGGCATCGGCCGTCCCAGCACATGGGCCAGCATCATCCAAACCGTGCAAGACCGTGGCTATGTGTGGAAGAAGGGCCAAGCCCTTGTCCCAACGTGGACAGCGTTTGCAGTTGTTGGATTGATGGAGAAACACTTCGGTGGTCTGGTCGATTACGCGTTCACTGCGCGTATCGAAGAAGACCTCGACTCGATTGCTCGCAACGAAGAGCGCAAGGACCACTGGCTGCAGCGGTTCTATTTCGGTGATGAAACCGATGTGCAGTTGCCGGGCCTCAAGCGGTTGGTTGTCGAGAACCTCGACGAGATCGACGCCGCGGCAATCAACACGTTCCCACTTGGTCACGACGCCGATGGCGTAGAGATTGTGGTGAAGCCGGGCAAGTACGGCCCTTACGTGAAGCGTGGCGAAGACACGGCCAGCGTTCCCGAAGACCTCGCACCCGACGAACTCACTGTTGAGATGGCGCTCACCTTGTTGGCGCAGCCAAAGAGCGACGTGCCCATCGGTGAGATCGACGGTTTCCCCGTGTTCGC
>JAPKZR010000049.1 GCA_026393695.1 Actinomycetota bacterium | reverse complement strand
GCCACCAGCGCCGGAGCCCGAGCGCTCGAACTAGCTCATTCCCAACGGAACAAGCGGGTGGCTGCTGCGGGTGCGAACACTGCCCAGCCGGCCAGAATGAGCCACGCCGTCGTTGATGAGTTGCCTGACTGGGTGAGCGAATCGCGCAGCACCTCAGACAAGGCCCCCGACGGCAACGCCTTGGCCACCGATGACAGCGCGCCCGGTAGCTTCGAGAACGGGATCACCATTCCGCCGAGCAACAACAGCACGAGATAGAGGCCGTTCTGCGCCGCCAGGTTGATCTCGCCGCGAAGTCGACCTGCGAGGCACAGACCGATGCCCGCAAACGCCATCGTGCCAACAACAACACCGGCGAGAGCACCGAGCCACTGCGGCGATGCAGGCCGCCAGCCCAATGCATACGCAATGGGAATGAGCACGGCGAACTGCACAAGTTCGACGATGACCACCGAAAGAATCTTGGCCACGATGAGGCGGCCGCGGCCAAGCGGGGTGGTGCCGAGGCGTTTGAGTACCTTGTACGAACGCTCGAACCCGGTGCCGATACCGAGGCTCACCATGGCTGCCGACATCACTGCCAAGGCAAGCACGCCGGGCGCTAGAAAATCGATCGGGTCCTTGGTGCCGGTGGGCAAGATGTCGACCAAGCTGAAAAACACCAGCAGCATCACTGGGATACCAAGGGTGAGTAACAGCTGCTCGCTGTTGCGCATCGTGGCTTGTAGCTCGGCGCGAAGTTGAGCTCTCAGCATGCTCATGAGGCACCGCCAGTGAGGCGCAGGAACACATCTTCAAGTCGCTGGCGGCCAGCGCGAAGGTCGGCGAGTGGTTCATTGTGCTGGGCGAGCCATGTGGTGAGTGCGCCAACGTGTTGGGCATCGCCGTCGATGACGAACTCGCCATCGCCGAGAGCGCGTACTGGTAGGCCAAGCGCCGTAGACAACTCGGAAAGCGCCAAGGTAGGCGACGTGCGAAAGCGGATCTCGTCGTGACCGCGGCGCAGGTCGTCGAGCGTACCATCGGCGATAATGCGTCCGCGATCGAAGATGACCACATGATCGGCAACGCGCTCGGCCTCGTCAAGTTCGTGAGTGGCGAGCACCACGGCGCAACCTTGATCGGCGAGCTCGCGCACAATGCCGCGAATGAGCTGACGGCCAGTGATGTCGACGCCTGATGTTGGCTCATCGAGAAACGCCACGTCGGGCCTGGCGGCCAATGCCAGAGCCAACGACAGCCGCTGCTTTTCTCCGCCCGAGAGCCGGCGATAGCTCGAGCGGATGCGCTCACCGAGGCCCACAGATTCGAGCAACGCCGATGGGCTCACGCCCTTGCCATACAGATCGCAGTACAACCGAACGATGTCGCCAACGCGAGCACCAAGCGACACGCCGCCCTCTTGCAACATCACGCCCATGCGCTTGCTGAGCTTGGTCTGCTCGGTTTGCGGGTTCATACCGAGCACGGTGGTGCTGCCCGATGTAGCGCTGCGGTAGCCCTCGCACACTTCGATGGTGCTGGTTTTGCCTGCGCCATTTGGTCCAAGCACCGCAGTGATGGCGCCGGCTTCGGCACAGAAACTCACGTGGTCCACAGCGACAAGGTCGCCGTATCGCACCACAAGATCGTCAACTTCAACTGCTGGCACGACGCGACCCTAATGGGGGTAATGCGTTCACGCTCATCTGACCGAAGTAACTCATCTGACGAGGGCCCTACTGCGCCGCTAACCTGCGCACGTGATCGATGTCCGCCTCCTCCGTACCGATCCCGATGGCGTGCGCCTTGCGCTTGCTCGTCGGGGGCAGCCCGACCTCCTTGTGCAGCTCGATAAAGCAGCGCATCTCGATGCGCGCCTACGCGAAATCACCGCCGAGCGCGACGAACATCGCCGCCAGGTCAACGACCTCAGCAAAGCAGTTGGGCTGGCGCGCAAAGCCGGCGATGCGCAGGCAGCCGAAGCCGCTATGGCCACAAGCCGTGAGCTCGGCGAGAGCGAGCGCAGCCTTGCCGCCGAGAGCGACGAGTTGCAGTCGGCGCTGCACGATGTGCTGTTGCGCATCACCAACCTGCCCCACCCCGCTGCCCCCGACGGCGGTGGCGAACAAGACAATCCGGTGGTCAAGGGCCCCATCAATATGCCCGCATCATTTCCCGAGCATCAGCGTGTGCCGCACTGGGAAACAGCAACGGCGTTAGGCATTCTCGATAACGAACGCGGCACCAAGATCAGCGGCGCGATGTTTACGCTGCAACGCGGCTTGGGCGCCACGATGGCGCGAGCGTTGTGCCAACTCGCGCTCGATCGCAACGCCGATGCGTTCGAAGAGATTCGCCCGCCAACGCTGGTATCCACCGCAACGCTCACTGCTACTGGTCACCTCCCCAAGTTCGCCGACGATGCGTTTGCCATCGAGCGCGACGGGTTGTGGGCAATCCCAACAGCCGAGGTGCCGCTCACTTCGCTGTACGCCGGCGAGATCCTTGATGAGACTGCGTTGCCGGCGCGGGTGATGGCACACACATCGTGTTTCCGCCGCGAGGCTGGCTCGGCCGGTCGCGATACTCGCGGCATGTTGCGCACGCACGAGTTCGACAAGGTTGAGATTCTTGCGATCGCTCATCCCGATCAGGCCGCCGCAATGCTCGACGAACTCGTCGCTCGTTGCGAGGGCACCATTGCTGTGTTGGGCCTGCCGTACCGAATCATCGAGATCTGCACCGGCGATCTTGGCCAAAGCCATCACCGCTCGTTCGACATCGAGGTCTACGCGCCAGGTTGCGATCGTTGGCTTGAGGTCAGCTCGGTCAGCTGGTTCAGTGATTACCAAGCGCGCCGTGCCGATATTCGTTTCCGCCGCACGGGTCAAAAGGGAACCGACATTGCTCACACCCTCAACGGGTCGGCCTTGGCGGTTCCACGTGTGTGGGCCGCAATCATCGAGAACTACCGCCAAGCCGACGGCAGTGTCGTGGTGCCCGAGGCGCTGCGGCCCTACATGCGTGGCGCCACCGTCATCCCGGCAACGTGATCACCATCGCATGAACAAGTCGGTGCGCGATCGCAGAGTGCAATACGAGACAGCCGGTCTCGACCTCGTCGATCTCGCGCCAGATCCGTTTGCTCAATGGCATCGTTGGTACGAGCAAGCCGAAGAGGCTGGTTGCGTCGAACCAAACGCAATGGTGCTCAGCACGATCGGCCTCGACGGTGCGCCCGACAGCCGTTACGTGTTGGCACGCGGAGTCACCGAAGCAGGCGTCGATTTCTTCACCAACTACCAGTCTGCAAAGGGAGCGCAGCTCTCGGCGGTGGCTGATGTGTCGGCGTTGTTTACATGGTTGCAGCTGCATCGCCAGATGAAGATTCGCGGCACGGCATCTCGCATGTCTGCCGCCGAATCCGATGAGTACTTCTCGTCCCGGCCGTGGGCTTCGCAGGTGGGTGCATGGTCGTCGCCGCAATCAACGGTGCTGGCCGATCGCGCCGAGCTTGAACAGCGAGTCGCCGAGATTGAGGCCCGCTACCCAGAGGGCAGCATCATCCCGCGGCCTGCTCATTGGGGAGGCTGGCGTATTGCCATCATCGAGGCCGAGGTGTGGCAGGGTCGGCCCAGCCGTCTGCACGATCGCTTTCGCTACCGCTTGGCCGATGGTGCGAACCCCGCTGAGCCAAACGCAGCTTGGATTATCGAGCGCTTAGCTCCGTAGGTTGTTGGGTGTCGAGGCTCCACGAGTTTGCGGCAGCCGCCAATGCCACGATGAGTGCTTCGGTATGAGGCGTGTGCCCCGGGCCTTCCCAGTCCCACCACAGCGGGCTCGAGCCGCGCACTCGCGGCGGCAGCTCGATCTGCACACCTTGGTTTGGTGGCAGGTTCACCGGGTTGTCTTGATGCTGACCGCGTAGGTCGATGGGGATGGAATCGAGTTGAGTGCGAATGTCGTAAGCGGGAAGATGCGCCTGCAGGTGTGAGCCGACGTGTTCAGCGAGGTCGCGGTTTCGGCCACCGAGCAACAACGAGGTGAACAAGCCTTGGCGGCCGTAGCCGTGCACGGTGATCACGACATCGACATGCTCAACAAAACTGGCGAGTGCTGGCGATGCAGCGGGGCTCACCTTGTGCGATGGAATGTGCCATTGCAGGTCGTCGGGCTGCAGCACGCCGTAGTAGCTGGCGCCGCTGCGCTCGGCGGCGGCTGCTGCGATGACATCGGTCATCTCCTCGAGTGAGCCACCATGAAATGCCATGAATCCGAATCGCGATCGCAGCTCGCAGACCTCGCGTACTCCGGGATGAGCCAGCAGTTTTTCTAACATCGCGTGCCGCTACTGAGCCCGTTGTTCGTCGCGCTTAGTGAGCACTACATAGGCAACCGCACCGGCCACCAGCAGTCCAAGAACGATCGCAAGTTTCCACACACCCTGACGTTGTAAGAAGTTCACAACGGTGCCCTGCCAGCCCTCGACCCGACCGGTGAGACCGTCGGAGCCGCGCTCGCTGATCGCGCTGTACCAGTACCAGGTGAGGTACATGCCGGTTGCCATGATGAACACAGCCGCGACTCGGTCGACGTATTTCAGCGCATTGCGCAGCACCAGCAGCAGGCTCGAACTCGCAAATGCCAACGTGACGGTGAGGGCCGTGACCAACAACGCCATGCCGACGCCGTACAACGCGAGGCTGACGACACCGCTGAGGTAGCCCTTCGACGAGAACGTGCCAAGAATGGCCGAGATCAAGAACCCGATGGTGCATCCGATCGAGGCCACCGCGTAGGCAACGCCGAAGCCGAACATCGACCAGAACGTTTGGTTGCGTTGCTTGCCCGCGCCGAATTGCGACGTTGCGAACGGCGGCTTCCATCCGGCCAACATGAAGCAGCCGAGGATCACGAGGGCAATGCCGATGCCAAACGCCGCGTACTTGGCGTTGTCTTGGATGACCGATGTGAATGCTCGGCTCACTGCACCAACAATGACGAACACCGAAATGAAACCGGCCGACGTTGCGGCGCTGACCAGTAGCGCGCGCTGAACGCTGGCGCGTTGGCTGCCCGGCTGCGAACCCTCGAGTCCCAAGAAGTACATGAGGTAGGTGGGCAACATCACAAAGCCGCATGGGTTTACAGCCGCAAAAATGCCGAGGAGAAAGCTGTAGGCAAAGTTGCCTTGCAGGGCGATCATGGAGCGCCAAGCATGTCGTTGATGACCGAGCGGATGGCCGCTTCGCTCAAGGCGATGCCTTTTTGCGCGGTGATGGTCCCGTCTGCAGCGACGAACAATGTGTAGGGGAGTCCGGCCACGCCAAGGGCGCTGACGAGTTCGCCGTTTTGATCAGAGAGCAGTTCGTAGGTGACGCCCTTGTCGCGGGCGAAGGCCAACGCGGTGTCGTCGTTGGCGAACTGGTTCACGCCCACGAAACGAACTCGATCCCCAAAGTCGTCGTGCAACTGGGCCAGCGCCGGCATCTCTTTCTTGCACGCCTCGCAGGTGGTGGCCCACACGTTGAGCACCAGTGGCTTGCCAATGAGGCTTGCCGTAGAAACCTTGGTGCCAGCGCCGTCGAGCAGATTCACGGTTGGCAATTTCTTGCCCTGCACCGGCTTGTTCACGGCGAGCCCCGGCTCGACAAATGTGCTGTTCGAGGTGATGGTGATGTTGTCGTTGGCGGCGGGTGCGGAGTCACTCTGACGGCTGAGGGCGTAACCACCAACGAGGCTCACGACAACTGCCACGCCGAGCGAGCCCATGAGCACACCGCGATTGACAGCCATTGCGTCAGGCTACCGATCAGCACCCACCAGTTGATGGCGCGGCCCGCGTCGCGCCATCAACACAGATTGGGGGCAGTGCCGGTGCGGGATCCACTTAGGCCACCCGCACCGGCACTGAGATTGCGTCCTCGTTGATGACAACGAGTGGACGAGGATGCTTTGGGGGACGCCCCCGTGGGCGCTTGTGCGCCACGATGCGTCCCGTATCGATGAGCTCGCCACCCCACACGCCCCACGGCTCGGCGCGATCAAGCGCGGCCTCAAGGCATGCCACCGAGAGCGGACACTTGGCGCAGATGGCCTTGGCCCGTGCAATCTCGAGCACCAGGTCCGAGAAGAACAGGTGAGTCAGCGTTCCGTTGCCGTCGCGGCAGCGAGCCTTGGACCAGTCGAGGCGCGCCGCGCCGATGTCGCCAAGGGCAAGAGTCAGTCCGTGCTCGTCATCGCCATCGTGGGCAAGTTCGGTGAAGCTGATTGCATACATCTCGAGTCCTTTCGGGTCTCTGGCTGGGTTGGGGTTTCGGGTTTTGGGTCTTGGATGTCGGTGTTGAAGTGGTTATTGGGGAAATAAAAAAGGCCGCCGGGATGATCCCGGCGGCCTCGGAGCGATGTGCTCGACGTTGTGTTACGTCGATCGCTTCCCGAGCCGTCGGGGGGAACGCTTCGTCGATGCGTTCATTGCAAAACCATTGGTATTGCAGGAGGCTGACATCGGCTGCCATCCGTGTCCGAGTGCGAGCTCGAGATAATCGCTAGCGCGCGACACAACAGCGGCGGAGCCAACTGCATGTACTGCGTGCATCGAGCGGTTCATCTCAAGAGTCCTTATCGGTTTGGAGTGGGTGTTTGTCGTTCGACGTTGTCGAACAGATGCAAGGAAACCACAGATACGAGAGAAGCGCAAATGATTAAATGCAGACCGCGTCACTAGGGTCAGGGTCAATGAATCGCGGTGAGTTCGACGAGATGGTTCCACTTCCGGCGGCGGGTCGCGTGTTTACGGCCACGCGGCGGGTGCGTCTTGGCGATGCGTCGCCAGCGGGTCGGCTGCGTCTCGATGCGTGCGCCCGCTACCTACAAGATGTGGCCAACGACGATTCGCGCGATGCGGGTCTGCCGAATCCAACTGCATGGGTAGCGCGGCGAACTGTGTTGCGTGTGCACCAGTTTCCGCAGTACCTCGACATGCTCACCTTGCGCACGTGGTGTAGCGGCTTGGGCCCGCGATGGGCCGAGCGCCGATACTCCATTACTGGCCACGACCCAATCACCAACGAACCAGCCGAGCATGCGTGCATCGAGGCCACCACGTTGTGGGTGCATGTCGATATGCAGACGATGAAGCCCATTGCAGTTCCCGCCGACTTCGCGTCGCTGTATGGAGAAGCCGCAGCGGGTCGCACCATCAGCGCCCGTTTGCATCTGCCCACGCGGCCGGGCGACATCCCCACGAACACCACCGGTTGGCCGCTGCGGTTCACCGATTTCGACGTGCTCGGGCATGTGAACAACGCGGTCTACTGGTCGATGATCGAAGAGCAGATGGCGCGGCTTCGTAGTTTCAGGGCACCGTTTACGGTGACACTCGATCATCACGATGCCATCGACGTTGGGTCCGAGGTACACGTTGCCGTAGCCGACACCGACGCCGGTTTCGATGTGTGGGTCACCACCAGTAGCGGCAGCGTGGCTGCGGTGGCCCGCGCTATTCGGTAACGACGTACTCGAACACGCCGTTGGTCTCGAGGCGCTTCATCTGTCCGCCGAGGCGAAGGTGCTCGAGGTGGGCAAAGGTCTCGCTGTCGGCCATTGCGCCCTGCACTCGCGGCGAGAACAGGTGAGTAGACATCTCCATCACGCTGGCGGGCCGGGCGAGTTCGACCGAGGTGCTGCGCAACTTCTCGAGGCGACCCTCGTGGTGGTGCTTGATCTCTTGGGCGCGGCCAGCCAGATCGGCAAAGGGGTTGCCATGCGCGGGCAAGGCGATCTTCACCTGCGGGCCGTAGGCAGCAACCTTGTCGAGCGAGTGGAAGAAGGCGCCAAGCGGATCGCGGCTGGTGCCCATGCCGCCGATGTGAGGCGTGATGGTTGGCAGCACATGATCGCCGCACAACATGCAACCCTCGATGGGGTCGAACAGACACAGGTGATCGTCGGTGTGGCCGGGCGTATGCACGGCGATCCAGTCGCGGCGGGCGAGACGAATGGTGTTGGCTTCGTCGAGGCGCACGGTAGGAATCGGCATCTTGCGCATGCGAGGAAAGGCGCGCGCAGCGCGGAACCACATGCGTCGCTTGAGCGGGATGTCTACGCCAGGGCCGCCCCATGGCGTTGTTTCCCACGGGAAGCGGCGCACGTGCTCGAACGGTTCGTCTGGCGGCAACTCGGCTTCATCAACTGCCATGTCTTCAACATCGACATCGGGTGGCTCAGTTGGGTCCCACATCATGCGGAACTTGCGATGCGTCACAATGTCGGCGCCGGTCTGGTCGCGCAGCCATCCGGCACCACCGAAGTGGTCGGGATGGCTATGGGTGACAACCACCGTGTGTACGGCGCGCAGTGGGAAGCCCGCTGCTTTGAGCCGTGCCTCGAGCACCACATATGAGTCTTTGTTCGGCAGACCTGGATCTACGACCGCCACGCCCCGCTCGTCTTCGAGCAGATAGCAATTCACGTGACCGAGGCCGGGCATTGAGATGGGGAGTTGGCTGCGCAAGACGCCGGGGGCCAACTCAATAATCTCGTCGGAAGCGGGCTCCTGCTCTTGTTTGCGGGGACGCGCTGCCTGTTCGGTCATGCCTGCACGGTACAGCTGCTTCGCTTTGGAGAGCGAGTGCTGTTAGGCCTTCGGGTCCGAGGTCACGGGGATGAACACCCG
>JAPKZR010000205.1 GCA_026393695.1 Actinomycetota bacterium | reverse complement strand
GCTGCCATCGAGCATGCGAACAATAATGCGGTCGGTGGCCTTCGGATCGCGGCTGTCGACAGGCGGTGATTGACGTGACGAGTTAGATACCGCCTGTGCGGCTCCAACAGTGCCGATCGTTCCAAGCCCAAAGGACGCGAGGGCCAAGGCCGCGAGCAACTTCGAATGAGTTTTCTTGGACTTCCACATTCGGGGCATAGAAGAGTCCTACGCCTCGCTACCTATCACCTGCAAGCATCACAGCGAACCTTGAGACAATCGAGTGATTCAGTACAACAAACGAGTGATTCTTGTGCGACTCCGTACACAGTGGGTGTGCACGCAAGAACTACGACCGGCCAAAATTAGGTCTTTTGGCTTAAGACATGGCACTACTTTTTCGAGTCAATAAGTCGTTGTGCCTACGACCTCGGAAATCGTCGTCGTGCGTCGCTCTTCACCATTGATCCGAGACCTAAGGTGGCACCCATGCCGTCGCCAGACCCAAACAACTACAACTCGCTTTCGCTCTGGCACGACACCTTGCCCGCCGAGGATCGCCTCGAGCAGCGAGCCAGCCTTCCCGGCGATATCGATGTCGATGTCGCCATTGTCGGCGCCGGTTACACCGGCATGTGGACGGCTCACTATCTGCGCGAGGCCGACCCAACGCTTCGAATCGCGATCATCGAGCGAGACATTGCCGGCTTCGGCGCAAGCGGCCGCAACGGAGGTTGGGCATCGGCGCTCTTGCCAATGGGACTCGACACCGTCGCGAAGTCGCACAGCCGCGACGAAGCGACGCGCCTACAGCGGGCCATGTTTTCATCGATCGACGAGATTGGTCGGGTCACGCAAGAACTCGGCATCGATTGTGGCTTCGCCAAAAGCGGCACGCTCACGATGGTGCGCAACCCAGCGCAGGCGCCGCGCGTGCACGCCGACCTCCGCCACAAAGCCAGCTACGGCCTCACCGACGACATCTGGCTCGATCGAACCGAGATCGCCGAGCGCACCTCTGCCACAGATCTGCTTGGAGCTAGTTTCACGCCGCATTGCGCTGCCCTTCATCCGGCTCGTCTTGCTCGTGGTCTCGCCGCGTCGCTGGTGGCTCGAGGAGTCACCATCTACGAAGGCACCACGGTGAGCAGCATCGAACCGCATTGCGTTCGCACCGACCATGGCACCGTGAAGGCCGACATTGTTGTTCGCGCCACCGAAGGCTTCACCCCAACGCTCAAGGGATTGCGCCGCACCGTTGTACCCATCTACTCGCTGATGCTGTGCACTGAGCCGCTGTCCGACGACACGTGGAACAGCATCGGCCTACGCGATCGGGAGACCTTCACCGATGGTCGACACTCGGTCATCTATGGCCAACGCACTGCCGATGGTCGGCTTGCATTCGGCGGACGAGCCGCCCCCTATCACTTCGGCAGCGCCATCAGCCCCGAGTTCGAACGCCCTACGGCGGTGCACGAGATGATCCACGCAACGCTGGTGAAGATCTATCCCCAGGTAGCAGACGCGGCTATCACCCATCGATGGGGCGGCCCGTTAGGCGCCACTCGCGACTGGCAGTGCGGGGTCGGGCTCGACAAGGCATCTGGGCTCGCGTGGGCTGGCGGATACGTAGGCGACGGAGTCACCACCACCAACCTTGCGGGACGCACGCTGGCCGATCTCATCGGCGGCCGCTCAACCGATCTCACCAGCCTTGCGTGGGTCGGCCATTCGTCTCGCCAATGGGAACCCGAGCCCCTTCGCTGGGTGGCTATTCGCGCAGCGCTCATGCTCGCCGCATCGGCCGACAACTCCGAAACACGTCGTCAGCGGCCCGAGCGGGCCCGCGCTTGGGTCATCGACAAGCTCACCGGCCACTAAGCGCCGTTTCCGATAGTGGCGCCGAACAACTAGTCTGACCGGGTGACGCTCACTGAGACCCTGCCGACTCGGTATTACCTCGATCCCGCCATCTGGGAGATCGAGAGGCATCAGGTTTTCGCGAAGTCATGGGTGATGGTGGCCAACGACCATCAGCTCCCAAAGTCGGGCGACTACGTCACTGAGCAGCTAGCCAGCTGGCCAATCTTCGTGCAGCGTGCCGAAGACGGCAGCCTGCGCGCCTTTCACAACATGTGTCCGCACCGCGCCGGCCCCATTGTGTGGGAGGGTGCTGGGCACCAAGCCAACCTGGTGTGCCGCTATCACGGCTGGGCATTCGACAAAGAGGGCCTGCTGCTCAACGCTCGCGACTTTGGCGCCGAAGCACCTGCGGGCACCTGC
>JAPKZR010000210.1 GCA_026393695.1 Actinomycetota bacterium | reverse complement strand
GTGTTGGCATACAAAGAAGCGGCTGGCGAACTCGACGTGTGGAACAAGCGGGCAGCCGCGTTGCGCCAGCAGATCGTCGACTTCGAGGCCGCAATGGCGGTCACCGAGAAGCAGACAGCGGTGCTGTCTTCACAGCGCGACCGACTTGAGAAGCAGCTCAAGACAGTGATCTCGCCTCGTGAGGCTGAGGCGTTGATGCACGAGATCGAGACGTTGTCGAGCCAGCGTTCGGTACTCGACGACGCCGAGCTGAGCGCAATGGAGTCAGTAGCCGCCAACGAGGCCGAGCTCAACTCGCACTCCCAGGCACACGACGATCTGCGCGCGAAGGTCCAAACGGCCTCTGCAGTTGGCGACGCAGCGGTGGCCGCCGCCGAGGCCGATCTGGCCCAACGTTGCGCAGCTCGTGATCTGCTTCGATCGGCCCTCGATGCAGCGGTGCTCGATCGCTACGACTCGCTGCGTTCGCAGTTTGGGGGAGTTGGTGTGGCCAAGCTCAACGGCTTGCGTTGCGAAGGATGCCATCTCGACTTGTCGCGTGGTGAGGTCGATGCGATCAAGCGCGCCGAAGCCGATGAGATCCCAGAATGCCCCAACTGCGGGCGACTGCTCGTTCGATAGGTTCGGGTTGTCGCAGCGTGTTCTTCTGGTTTCTTGGTACAGCGATCGCTTCGGTTTGGTTTGTGTTTCGCGACCCCGCTTTTGACTATCGCTGGCTTTGCGTTGGGGTGTTGCTCGCCGATGTGCTCGATGCTCCGTTTGGCGGGGCCCGTGCGTTTCACAGCATGCCCGTGAGTGTCGCCGCGCTGGTTGTTGTGGTTCTCGCGAGTGCTGGTCGTAAGCGATGGAGAAAGCGCGCGCTTGCGGTGCCCATCGGGATGATGCTGCATCTCGTGTTCGATGGCGCCTTTGTGACCACCAAGATGTTTTGGTGGCCCCTTGCGGGCCTGCACTTTGCCGACAAGGACTTGCCGAGCGTGGCTCGTGGCTGGTTCAACGTGGTTCTCGAACTCATCGGCCTGGTTGCTCTGGCGTGGGTGTGGCGCACGTTTGGGCTGCGCTCGAAAGCTCAGCGTGACCTGCTGCTGAAGCAGGGTCGCCTCGAGTTGGTTGCGGTCCGCCGGCGATAAACATGCTTCACTGAAGCCGTGTTGATTCTTGTTCGTCATGGCCGCACTGCGGCAAATGCTGCCGGTCTGTTGCAGGGTCGAGGTGACCTGAGCCTCGATGAGGTTGGTCGCGAGCAGGTCCGCCAGGTTGTCGCTGCAATCGGGCCCGTCGATCACGTGATTACGAGTCCGCTCGCGAGGGCTCGCGAAACTGGTCTGGCGTTTGGGGCACCCAGCACCGTCGACGAGCGCTGGATTGAGCTGAATTACGGGCTCTACGAGGGACTGCGCACGGGCGACGTCCCAGCCGAAGTATGGGCCCAGTGGCGTAGCGACGAATCGTTTGCCCCGCCTCAGGGCGAATCTATGCAGCAACTCGACGATCGCGTGCGAGCAGCGTGCGTTGATGCACTCGAAATGGCCCGCGACCAAAACGTGGTGGTGGTCAGTCATGTCTCGCCGATCAAGGCAGCGATGGCTTGGGCGTTGGGCGGCGACATCTCGTTGAGTTGGCGCTGTCACCTTGCGCAGGCGGCCGTGTGTCGCATTGCGAATCGAGGCGGCTCCGCCGTGCTCGTGAGTTTCAACGAGGTTCTGCATACCCTAAAGACTTAGGACCCGTATGGGGTCTGACCTGCGCTTTAGTTTGTGGCATTTCTCAATTTTGTCTCAAGTTCGTCACCGATGGTCGCCAAAAATCGGATCTTGTGCGATGGTTTCCGGGCAACCGCGCTTTCGTTAATGACCGGCATCCCAGCAGTCGGCAAATCGCTTTGGGGACAATCATGGATATACGTAGCAGTTTGAATCTTGTAGCTGTCGCCGCCTTGGTCTCGGTGGGCGTAGCCGCGGTCGTGCTCGACCAAGCGTCGGCGCATTCTCCATCGATGTCCACATCGTGTGGCGCTGGCGAGGTTCACGGCGAGATCGGCCTGAAGGGCTATCACGGCGAGAACAAGGTGCAGGTCTGGGTCGATGGCGCCAAGGTCATCGAGGGCAAGTTCAAGAACAGCTATCACAGCTCGTCCAACCTGGGTGATCCCAAGGTGAAGCACACCTACCGGGTGCGCGTTGAGGCCAAGGACGACGAAGATTTCAAAGACGGCTGGAGCGTCGACATCACCAAAGAGTCGCGTGAATGCACCCCTGAGCCCACCACCTCGAGCAGCGGCCCGATCCGGGTCGATATCTGCGAAGGCTCATCGGGCTCATCCCACTCGCATCGCTCAATGAACGTGAGCAGCGATGTCATTATGAGTACCTCTGGTCACGATGCTCACAACAACGACATCATTCCGCCATTCGAGGGTTACCCGGGCAAGAACTGGGACAAGGAGCACCGCGAGGTGTACTCGAACGACTGCGAAGAGACTGAAACCTCGGCGCCGTCGACCTCTGGCCCCGAAAACAGCTACCCCGAGATCACCGATCCTGAGGATTCGTATCCTGAGGACAGCGAGGTTGAGTACACAACTCCTACCACAGCCGTCCCCACGACCGTGGCGCCAACCACCACCACCACCACTGTTGTCGTCGAAGAGTCGACCACGACTCTTGCTGGAACCACGACCACCGTCGAGGAGACCACAACGACCAGCACAGTCGCTGTGGCGCCGCCGACTTCCGGTGAGAGCACGACGACCTTGGTCGCCATCGCCCCGCCCACGGTTCCAGGAAACCCTGCGCTGCCTACTTCGGGTGGTTCGCCAGCATCCACGGTGCTGACCGCCGCTTTCGGCCTATTATTGGGTCTTGTGCTCACATTGGCTACCCGTCGCCGCACCCTTATTGCCCCGGTCGCTGAATAGGCGTTCGTGCTGAAACCCCACACCCGGGACGACAGCACCGCAACCGGCGATTCGACTCCGGAAACAGCGTTAC
>JAPKZR010000245.1 GCA_026393695.1 Actinomycetota bacterium | reverse complement strand
GCGTGACCTCATCGCCACCAAGAACACGATCGAGCAGTTCAGGCAAGATCGCTCTCGCCTCGCTCATGGTTACGGTCGTCGACATGTCCAAAATGTACAGCAATGTACGTTGATGTACAACCGCGCTTCATAAAGCGCGAGCGCACGCCAACCGTGCGCTGACGCTTTACAGGGCGTCGGTGAGGCGCTGACGGTCGAGCCAGCCGAGCAGAATTGCCACAGCACGCGGATCGTGGCGCAGACGGTGACCGGCTCCTGCAACCAGACGGAGCTCGGCGCTGCCATGCGCTTCGGCAAGTACTCGGGCATCGGCCACTGGCACGCTTTCGTCGTCGTCACCGTGCATCACCAGCAGTGGGCGCGGCGCCAAACGACGAGCCGCCTCGGCGGGACGGAAGCGGCGCAACTCGCGGCTCCACTCTTCGTAATCCTTGGGGAACCCTGGTGTGCGCACGGCACCAATATCGCGAGCGTGCTCTAAGAATCGCCGCGGCTGCTCGGCCCAATCGTCGAAGTCGGCTCGGGGCGCCAACAACGCAGCGCCGCGCACTCGGGGATCATCGGCCGCTACACACACTGCGATCGACCCACCAGTGTTGGTGCCCACTAACCAGATGCCCGACGGCTCGGCCTCTTCGATGAGATGGTCGATTGCCGCACGGAGATCGTCGACCCATGACTGCAGCGAGAAGTCGCCTTCGCTCTCGCCGCAACCGCGAAACGTGAAGGTCATCGCTGCCCAACCGAGCTCGTTTGCAGCGCGATCGATGAGCTCCGGAAATGTGCCGCCCGAGTGACGCGCGTCGATCGGTCCAATGGGAAATCCGTGGCACAAGATGAGGCCTGGCAATGGCTCGTTGCGCCCTGCGGGCATGGCCAAATAGCGAGCAAGCTTCTGCCCGCCAGACAGGAACGAACCGTTCATAACGAGTCGCTCACCGGGGAATCAGGCACGCGGTTTGCGATGCCTGCGATGGGCACCCGGCACGGCCAACGTGTAGCCGCGGTTGCGAGCCTCGACCAGTGTGTCGGGACCAAAGCACAGGCCCGTTTCGCTGGCGACGATCTCGTCGATAATCGACGCATCGGTCCATGCGTCTACGTCGTAGACCAGCTGCGTGCGCTTGTCGCCAAGAAACTGGGTGTGCTCAAACCGAATGGGCCGTTCCATAAACGCCAAAGCTAGCCGCCGTACGGCTCAGCCGTCGATTTCACTTGCGAGCGGGCCTACGGCACCAATGGCGTCGAAGTATTGCTGATGCGCCTCGACCACATGCACGACATCGACATCGTCGAGGATCTCGATTCCGTGGCTCTCGGCCTCGCCGAGCAGATACGCGGCGACATCGACGCTTTCGACCACAACGCTGGCATCGGCGCTCTGGCGACGATCGATCACATTGTCGGGCTGCAGGCCTTTGGCATTGAGCCAACGCAAGTGAAAGGTAAGCAGTTGGGCGAGCTCTTCGAGCGTGAGCCGAGCCTGCGTTTCGGCGGGCAAGCGCTCGGCCACGAAGGCAATGGCCTGCTCTTCGATGTAGACCACTCGTGGCGCGAGTGCATCGAGGCGATGGGCCTCACGGCCAACAACTACGGCAGCCAACACGAAGGTGAATACGGCTGCAAGGGCAATGAAAAAGAGGGTGATCGTAGGCACTGTTGGTGAGCCTACTCACCGGCCTACGGCCACCCTCTTGATCGAGGTTGCCTGACGTTTAGTTTGCGGTCGGTCAGATGCCGATGCGCTGAGCAAGCAGCTCGCGGTGATACGTAGGATCACCGAAGAGCAACTCGCTCGACTTCGCACGCTTGAAGTACAGGTGTGCTGGGTGTTCCCAGGTGAAGCCGATGCCGCCGTGAATCTGAATGTTCTCGGCTGTGGCGTGGAAGTACGCCTCTGAGCAATAGGCCTTGGCGAGCGAAGCGACCGAGGCGAGCTCGTCGTTCATCTCTGATGCACACCACATGCCGTAGTACGCAGCTGACTTGGCTGACTCGACTTCGAGCAGCATGTCGGCGCACTTGTGCTTGATGGCCTGGAACGAACCGATTGGGCGACCGAACTGAACGCGCACCTTTGCGTATTCGACAGCCATCTCGAGCACCTTCTGAGCGCCGCCAACTTGCTCGGCTGCGAGGCCGACAGCAGCGAGGTCGAGCACGGTGTTGAGTGTGTCCCAACCCTTGCCCTCGGCGCCGATGAGCTTGGCAGGAGTGTTTGCGAACTCGAGCTTGGCCTGCTTGCGGGTCTGGTCCATGGTGGACAGCGCCGTGCGGGTGAGGCCGGCTGCGTTGCCCTCGACTGCGAACAAGCTCACGCCGCCAGCGGTGCGAGCCGCAACGATGATGAGGTTGGCAGTGTGGCCGTCGATGACGAACATCTTGGTGCCGGTGAGGGTGTAGCTGTCGCCGCTACCCGAGGCTGGCATCGTGATGCCGGCTTCGTCCCACTTGCCGCTTGGCTCGGTGAAGGCAACCGTGGCGATGGTCTCGCCGCTGGCGATGCCTGGCAGGTACGCCTGCTTGGCTGCTTCGTCACCGCTGTGGATGAGCGTGTTGGCTGCGAGCACCACGGTGCTGAAGAACGGTGCGCACAACAGCGAGCGACCCATCTCTTCGAGCACGATGCCGAGCTCTACGTAGCCGTAGCCGCTGCCGCCGTATGCCTCTGGAATGTGCAGACCCTGAAGACCCATCTGCTCGCCCATCTGGCTCCAGATGGCGGGATCGAAACCTGACTCGGTTTCCATCTGCTCGCGAACCGCGGTCTCGGCCGACTTGCTCTCGAGGAAGCTGCGGACTGTCTTACGGAGTTCTTCTTGTTCGTCTGTGAATGCAAAGTTCATGGGAGTCATGATGTCGCGCTTGTCGGCACGTCGTCAACTTGAAGAATGTACACATGTGTACACTCGCCCGATGGAACGAATGGGTATTCGCGAACTACGCGCCAGCGCCGC
>JAPKZR010000118.1 GCA_026393695.1 Actinomycetota bacterium | reverse complement strand
GCCCACGATTGCAGTAACCGGTCGCTGCGCCCGCTGGGCCATGGCCTGCATGCCTCCCACAACTTTGCCGTGGAAACTCTGCTCATCGAGGAACCCTTCACCGGTGATGATGAGCTCGGCGTTCGCGACACGATCGTAGAGATCGAGTTCGTCGGCCACGAGTTCGAAGCCTGGCAACAGGCGACCGCCGAGGGCCACCAGCGCACCGGCGAGTCCGCCCGCCGCGCCGCCGCCAGCGATGCTGCGCACATCGGTGCCGTAATCGCTTTGGTACATCTGAGCCAGACGCTCGAGCCGACCGGTGAGCATGTTCACCTGCGATGGCGTAGCGCCCTTTTGCGGAGCAAACACTTCGGCCGCGGCAACGAACGTGGTGGTCACATCGCAGGCGACGAGCAGCTCGACGCCGCGCAGTCGATGCGGAGCGTGGATCGCGCGTAATGCGCCGAGGCCACCATCGGTTGTTGCCGACCCGCCAAGGCACACGATGATTCTCTTCGCACCGCTATCGAGCGCCGCATCGATGAGCTCGCCGGTGCCAGCAGTGGTTGCAGCGAGCGCATCGTTGCGCTCGGCGCCGCCAGCCAAGGTGAGACCCGAGGCAAGCGCCATTTCGATCACCGCAGTCGTGCGGCTGAGCCGCCACGGCGCCTTCACCGGATCACCGAGCGGACCGGTGACCACCGTGGTGCGATTCGCCCCGCCAAGCACATCGAGCGTGCCTTCGCCTCCGTCGGCCATGCCAACTTCGTCGCAGTCGTGCCCTAGCTGCCAACACGCATGGCCAATGGCTCGGGCCACCTCGGCGGCGGTGGCCGTACCGCGGAATTTGTCGACAGCAGCCAGAACTCGCACCCAGCGAGGCTACCCGTAGCCATTCGGCGTGACTGCGTGAAATCCCGACCGCGTCGGTAGTGTTTCGCCCTATGGCTGTCACCGTTCGAATCCCAACCACGATGCGTCCGCTGGCAAGCGGCAGCACCACAGTTCAGATCGAGGGTGCAACCCTCGCCGAGGTCCTCGCCAATCTCGATGCCGCCTTCCCAGGCTTCAATGACCGCTTGTTCGACGAAACGGGCGCACTGCGCAAGTTCGTCAACGTGTTCGTAGCCGACGACGACGTGCGCTACCTCGATGGCCTCAACACTGCGGTTCCGAACGGCGAAACCGTTTCGATCATCCCCGCCGTCGCCGGCGGCTGCTGAGCCTTAGACCGACAACAGGTCAACAAACTCGGCGCGCCGTTTCGGGCCAAGCCGAGGCTCTTCGGGGCGATTGTCGCGGTCTTGCCACACGGCAAAGACGCGGGCAGCGAGCTCTGGATCTTTCACCATCGTGTCGGGGCTTGTGAGCAGATTGAAGCTGCGAAAGAACGCCCGAAAGACCACTGCGTCCGAGCGCATCGCAGGCAGCAGTCCATCGCGAAATACGCCACGCATGAACGTGCGCGGATCGGTGGTGTCACCGTCGGGATCGTCACCAGCGAGCAACGCTGTGGAGACACGGCGGGCCTCGGCGTCTTGGTCAACACCGGCTCGGTACCACGGATAGATCTCGGCGCGCAGGCTGGTGTCGTAGGCAAGCGCAAGGGCACGCAGATCGTGAGCATTCTCATCGAGCGCCTCGGCGACGAGATGTGCTCCCCAAAACGCTGCACTGCAACCACGGCCGTAGAGCGGGTTCGTGCATAGCACCGCGTCGCCAACGGGCAACAGGCCAAGTGCAACTGGCTCGCCGTCGATGACGAACTCGCGCCAACGATTGAGCAGCCCGGCCATCACGTGCACGTTGTCGGAGAGCGGCTCAGCACGGCCATCGAGCCATGGTGCTGTGGCGACCAACTGGCGCGCCGCGCTGTCGAAGACCGTTGAGTCGGTGAGGATCTTGCGCAACTCGTCGTCGGCAGTTGGCGTGGCCAAGGTGACGCTGAATGTGCGGTTGTCGCCCACGAACACGCCGTACTTCACGTAGCCAAGATCGCCGCCGAT
>JAPKZR010000259.1 GCA_026393695.1 Actinomycetota bacterium | reverse complement strand
TCCTGAAGGGCCGCAGCAACTACATCTGTTTGCAGCGAGTGCGCGAGGTGCAGGCCACCGACAACGGCCAACTCGAAATCGAAGATCTCGCGCCCACTGTGAAGCTCGAGGTCAAGCGACTCAGCGAATGGGCTGGCACCACGAGATCAGGCGATGTGGCCGAACTCGATTGGATGCCCAGCGACAAGGCTTGGCAATCAGTGTCGGTGGGCAGCGACGAATGCCCCGGCGCCACTCGCTGCCCGATGGGGCCATCGTGTTTCGCTGAAGGCGCACGGATGAACGCCGCGCAAGCTGACGTAATCGTGGTCAACACGCATCTCTACGGATTGCACATCGCCAGCGGCGGCGTGCTGTTACCCGAACACGACGTGGTCATCATCGACGAAGCACATTCGCTCGAAGACATCATGAGCGACACCGTTGGGGTGTCTCTCGGTAGCGGACGTTTCATCAGCCTCACCGCCACGTTGAAACGCATCATCGAAGACCCAGTCCTGCTCGGATCGATTGTTGATGCGGGAGTTGCCCTGCGCGAGTCGCTGGCGCCCTTCGTTGGGCAACGCTTGCCCCTGCCGTTTCCGGAGACGATTGCCGACGCGCTCATCGTAGGACGCACACGCATCGATACTGCTCAGGCCGCCCTGCGCGCCATCGATACCAACGTCGAAGACGCCAAGCAACGCAAGCTTCGCGGGCAGACGCAGGCCACCCGGTTGATGGAGCAGATCGATACGGCGATCAGCATGAACACCGGTTATGTGGCATACGTATCGGGCGCTGCCGATCAGCCGCGCCTTGAGATTGCACCGCTCAATGTTGGGCCAACGCTGCGCACCGGCGTGTGGGATAAGCACACCGCCGTACTCACCAGCGCCACCATTCCGGCGTCACTCACCGAGCGCGTTGGCCTCCCTGCCGAACTCGCCGATGTGGTCGATGTCGGAAGCCCATTCGATTACGAACACAACGCAGTGCTGTATTGCGCGGTGCATCTGCCCGAGCCACGCTCACCAAAGTTCACGACCGCAATGCACGACGAACTCATTGCGCTCATCACCGCCGCGGGTGGGCGCACCCTGGCATTGTTCACCAGTTGGAAGGCGATGGAGGCCGCCGCCGAAATGGCGCGCACACGCTTGCCATTCCCGGTGATGACCCAGCGCGACCTACCCAAGACCGCTCTCGTCAAGGCGTTCATCGACGACGAACGCAGCTGCCTGTTCGCCACCGCCGGCTTCTTCCAGGGCGTCGACATTCCCGGGCGCACGCTGTCGCTGGTCACCATCGACCGCTTGCCGTTCCCACGTCCCGACGATCCATTGTTGTCAGCACGTCGAGATCTGCTCGGCGCGAAAGCCTTTGCCCAGATCGATATCCCGCGCGCCGCCACGTTGCTTGCGCAGGCCACCGGCAGGCTCATTCGCACGGCCACTGATCGCGGTGTGGTTGCCGTGTTCGACTCGCGACTCGGTACGGCCAACTATCGCTGGGACATCGTGAAGGCCTTGCCGCCAATGAAGCGCACACGCCACCGAGCCGAGGTCGAAGCGTTCTTAGCCGAGATCACCCAAGCAGGCGATAGCCCAAACCGCGAACCGTGATGAGCAATTTCGGCTCATCGGGTTGATCTTCGATCTTCACGCGCAGGCGGCGCACATGCGCATCGACGAGACGACTATCGCCGAGATATTCGTAGCCCCATACGCGTTCAAGCAACTGATCACGAGACAGCACGGCACCGGCATGATCGCTGAACTCACACATCAACCGGAACTCGGTTTTGGTGAGTCCGAGTTCTTCGCCAGCTTTGAGCACGATGCCTTGCTCGTGACGAACTTCGATGTCGCCATAGCGGCGAGAGACAGGCCCACTCGTGGGTGTCTCATGCAGTTGTACTCGTCGTAGTTGGGCGCGAATTCGCGCGGCGAGTTCCTTCGGCACCACGGGCTTGGTGACGTAGTCATCCGCACCGGCTTCGAGTCCGACAACGAGGTCGTGCGTGTCGGTCTGAGCCGTGACGATGATGATCGGCACGATGCTCTTCGCCCGGATCGCGCGGCACACTTCGAACCCAGAGAGATCGGGTAGGCGAAGGTCGAGTAGCACGAGGTCGGGCTCACGTTCGGCGAACGCCGCCAAGCCCGAACGGCCATCGGGAGCCTCGCGCACCTCGTAGCCCTCGTCCTCAAGCGCCAGGCGCAAGGCAAGGCGGATCGAGTCATCGTCTTCTATGAAAAGCAGCGAATACACAGATCACCGTTTCTGTTACACAAAACGCACAATGCGAACGCCAAGCCGTCACACACGGGCACCATCATGACATGTGTTCACGCTGCTTCGGTGAGGTATCTCCCTCCCCTTGATACCTCACCGGCAGCGAGAGCCCAGCGGGCAATCAACGTTGGTTCGAACCTCAGTGTTCGGATCGCCAACTGATGCTGGAGGTACCCAAATGTTTGATCCCGTGATGTGTTCACGAACCGACTTCGGTCTGGGAGCCGTGATCCTTACTGTGTCGGGTCCATTGACCACGCCCGATCACATTGCCAGTCTGCAACACACTCTGGCGCTCGTCCCCCGAGGCTTCAGCCTCATCATTGAGATGGACGAGATGACCACCTTGTCCACTGCTGGGCTGCGCGGTCTGCGCGCGTTGGCTGGTTCGGCAACTGCCGAAGGGGTGAGGCTGATCCTGGTCAGCGAGTCGCTTGATGTTCGAGCGAATCTGATCTTGAGCGATCTCGATTGCCTCGCGCCGGTACTCCACAATCTGTCGCAGGCCTGCCAGATCGTTGCTGCCGCTGCGTAAACCAGCAACACTGGCGGGGTGCCACGGGTGAAGCAACCAAGACGAACGCTCAGCCTGCGTACTCGCGTCACGTTGTTTTTGAGTCTCACCGCACTGGTGGCCTCGATGTCGCTCACGTTGCTCACCTATACGGCCGCCCGCAACTACCTACTCAGCCAACGTTCGGCAGTTGCCCGGGCGCAGACGTTCGCCAACGCCAAAGCGGCGCGCGACGAACTGCGTCTGGGCCAGACCGACCTCGGTCGCTTCATCACCAGCATCCGCAACGAAGACACCGGCTTCGCACTGTTGTATGTGGGCGATACCTCGTATCCGCAAAAAGTGCAGTACCGCCAAGACTCGTTTCCTCCCGATCTCGTGAGCGAAGTACTCGGTGGCGGCAGTGGTCAGCAGCGGTTCCAGCTGCGCGGCGAGCCATACCTTGCGGTGGGCGTGAGCATTCGCGAATCAAACGCCAACTACATCGAAGCGTTTCCCCTCGCGAGCACAGATCGTGTGCTGTGGGTCATCGGCACCGCCTTGCTCGC
>JAPKZR010000212.1 GCA_026393695.1 Actinomycetota bacterium | reverse complement strand
CCGATTGGGCTGCGGCGTGCGGCAGCGTGCCTGTGGCGGCGTTCACGATTGCCCAGCTCTCGTGGTTCCATCGCTCTGAGCCCGAGAACTGGGCGCGCCTCGCTCACGTGCTGTTGCCGCACGACTGGATGACCTATCGGCTCTCCGGTGCGATGGTTACCGATCGTGGCGATGCCAGTGGTACCGGATACTGGTCGGCGGGCACCGGCGAATACTGCTGGGATTTGCTGTCGATCATTGACAAGGACCTCGACTGGTCAGGTGTGGTTCCTCGCGTACTTGGCCCGCTCGAGTCGGCGGGCACATGGGGCGAGGCGGTTGTTGCGCCGGGCACCGGCGACAACATGGCCGCGGCGTTGGGCCTGGCCTTGCAGCCCGGCGATGCGGTGATCTCGCTCGGCACGTCGGGCACGGTCTACTCGGTGTCAAACACGCCCACGGCCGACGCCACCGGGGCGGTCGCCGGTTTCGCCGACGCCACCGGTCGCTACCTGCCGTTGGTGTGCACGCTCAATGCCACCAAGGTCACCGACACCGTGGCGCGTTTGCTCGGTGTAGATCACGCGGGCCTCGATGCATTAGCCCTGGCGTCCCCGCTTGGCGCCGGTGGTGTCACGCTGTTGCCCTACTTCGATGGTGAGCGCACACCAAATCGCCCCAAAGCCACCGGCGTGTTCACTGGCATCCGCTCTGACGCCACGCGTGAGCAGATCGCTCGTGCTGCGGTTGAGGGTGTTGTGTGCGGGCTCCTTGACGGTCTCGATGTGTTGCGGTTGCATGTTCCCGATCTGAGTCGGGTCATTTTGGTCGGTGGCGGTTCGCGTTCGACGACTGCTGTGCAGTCGTTTGCCGACCTGTGCGATCTCGACGTCGTCGTGGCCGATGCCGATCAAGCAGTGGCGACGGGCGCTGCAGTGCAGGCTGCCGCAGTGCTGCAACAGATTGATCCTTCAGAGGTTGCTCGACGGTGGGGGCTTGGCGCCACCCGTTCGGTGCCGAGGTCCGAATCGGTCACCGCCGATGCGGCCCAGGCCGTGCGCGCTCGGTACGGCGAACTCTCCGCGCGAATGGCGTGAACGTGTCGGCGTCAGACCCGTTTGTTCTGCTTGGAGTAGACCGATCGGCGACGCTTGATGAGGCGCGTGTGGCGCGGCGTCGCTTGGCCTTTCATGCGCATCCCGATCGAGGCGGCGATGCCGACGAGATGCGCGCAATCAACGACGCGTACCTCGCTGTCGAGGCGCACCTGACGGGTGTCGCGCCGGAGTCGCATCTGTCGGCCGCTACGGCAGCACCGACCACACCATCCGCAACGTCGGCAACCACGACGGAACGCGCTCAGCACGACGCACCTTCGTTCGTTATCTCGGCGCTTCCGGCCGAGTCGTTCGAGGCGTTGCTCGTCGTCACCTCATGGATCGGCGAGGTGCTTGTCGACGACCCGCCATATCTCCTTGAGGTGCATCTCTATGAGCCAAGCGAGTGTTGGTGTCGGCTCGAACTGGTACCAGATGCCGGTGCGTGCACGGTGAGCCTCACGGTGGTTTCAGTGGGCGACAAGCCAGCGCCGCTACTCGACGATGTTCGCGATATGTGGGTGCGTCACCTCAATATGCCTGGCGCGTTTGAGTGACCCAGAGTGCCGCCTCGCTTGAGCTTGAGGGTGTCAGCCGAGACCCGCTGCTTTGATGAGCCGGTCGCGAATCGCATGACCAAGACCCACCGCTGGCGGCAGCACAGCTACGAGCACATCGAGCTTGCGGGTGTCTGCGTCGCGTAGCCAGTTGTAGAGCTGTTGTG
>JAPKZR010000320.1 GCA_026393695.1 Actinomycetota bacterium | reverse complement strand
GTATCTCCCGATGGCTCGGTGCCCCAGGGCCTTCATGATCAGACCGAAGTGGTGTGGGCGAACATCGTGGCCATTTTGACGGAAGCCTCGATGACCGTGAACGACATTGTCTCGATCACTACATACGTGGTGAACAGCGAGCCCTTGGCCGACATCATGGCAGTGCGCGACCGTGTGCTCGATGGGCGGCGAGTGGCCAGCACCCTCGTGACGGTGCCCGCCTTGGCTCGTCCGGCGTGGCGACTTGAAATCGCAGTGATCGCCGCGGTTTAGCGACGGCGCCTGTTGCGCCGTACGCTCATGGTTCGTGAGCGACAACAAGATGACGGACTCGGGTATCGAGATCAAGGCCCTCTACGACGCGAGTGATCTCGCCGACTGGGATCCAACGACCCAACTCGGAGCGCCCGGTGAGGCGCCCTACACCCGTGGTGTGTATCCCACGATGTACCGAGGCAAGTTATGGACCATGCGCCAGTACGCCGGCTTTGGCACGGCGTCGTCGACGAACGAGCGGTTCAAGTTCTTGCTGCAGGCCGGCCAGACCGGTCTGAGCTGTGCGTTCGACTTGCCAACGCAAATGGGCTACGACAGCGACCATCCCCGCGCCGAGGGCGAAGTGGGCAAGGTAGGCGTGGCGATCGACTCGATGGCCGACATGCGCATGCTGCTCGCCGACCTGCCGCTCGACAAGGTCACCACCAGCATGACCATCAACTCGACTGGCGCGATTTTGCTGTTGATGTACGAGTTGGTCGCCGAAGAGCAAGGCGTGCCTGCAAGCGCGATTAGCGGCACGATCCAAAATGACCTGCTCAAGGAGTACATCGCCCGTGGCACGTACATCTATCCGCCCAAGCCGAGCATGCGTATCATCACCGACATCTTCGGTTACTGCAGCCAGCACGTGCCACGGTGGAACACGATCTCGATCAGCGGCTATCACATCCGTGAGGCCGGCTCTACCGCAGTGCAAGAGATCGCCTTTACGATCGCAAACGGCATCGCCTACGTGGAGGCTGCGCTCGCTGCCGGCCTCGACATCGACGACTTCGCACCTCGCCTCAGCTTCTTCTGGAATGCCCACAACAACTTCTTCGAAGAAGTGGCCAAGTTCAGGGCCTCGCGACGTATTTGGTTCAAGTTGATGACGGAGCGTTTTGGCGCCAAGAAGGAAGCCTCGAAGCTGCTGCGGTTCCATACCCAAACTGGCGGCTCGACCCTCACAGCGCAGCAGCCCGAAGCCAACATTGCCCGCGTTGCAGTGCAGTCGATGGCGGCAGTAATGGGTGGCACGCAGAGCCTTCACACCAATGGCTACGACGAAGCCTTGAGCTTGCCCACCGAGCAGGCCGCGCGCATCGCGCTGCGCACGCAGCAGATCATCGGTTACGAGAGCGGCATCGCCGACACCCCCGACCCGCTGGCTGGCAGCTATTTCGTCGAGTCGCTGACCGACGAGGTCGAGCGCCTTGCCTGGGAGTACATCGCCCGAATCGATGAGATGGGTGGCGCTGTTGAGGCCATTGAGATTGGCTTCCAGATGGACGAGATCGAGCAGGCCGCTTACGAGTACTCGAAGTCGATCGACGACGACGAGCGCATCATTGTTGGCGTGAACAAGTTCACGCTCGACAACGAACCAGAGCCAAGCCTGTTTCCTGTGGACCCACTGCTTGAAGGCGGCCAGAAAGAGCGTCTCGCTGCCTACAAAGCCAATCGTGACCACGCCTTGGTCGCCGCCCGTCTCGACGCCTTGCGTGTTGCTGCCCGCGGAACCGACAACGTGCTGTACCCGATCAAGGAAGCACTGCGCGCCGACGCCACGCTTGGCGAAATCAGCGATGCCCTGCGCGAAGTGTTTGGCGTGTATCAGCCAGGTCGCTAACGCGTGACGACGCAGCGGCCTCATCGCTCTCGCCTCAGAGATGGTGGCCCAGTAATTCGCTGCTCGCCATTGGGGTAGGTAATCGTGAGCGAACGATCGGGCCCCATCGCGAGTTGCCACCCGCCTTCGTGCACGCTGTGGTGATGGCGTGAGCACAGCGGCAACAAGTTGTCGAGGTCGGTAGCGCCATTGTGTTGCCACCACACAATGTGATGTGGCTCGCAGTATTTTGATCGCACGGTGCAATCGGGGAGCGCGCACGTGGCGTACATGGCGCGCAGCGCGCGACGCTGGGCCCTGTTGGCAAGGCGAATCTCGCGGCCTTGATCGAGTACGACGCCGGCGCTATTGAGCACCACTGGGATGAGCGCCGCTGAACAGGCCATGCGGCGGTACGACTCGACAGGAAGATCGGCGCCGTTGCCGTTGTCGATGAGTGAGTGTTCGTGCAGGCCATGCCGCAGCGTCTCGAGGTCGATGACGATGGACACCTCGAACCGCCGGTCGGGCTGGTCGATACGACGCTCGCCGAGACCAGAGCCGGTATCGCAGTGCGGCCCGTGGCTGGTGAGTTGAACGAACGCGAGCCCACGAAGATGCGCCTGTTGACCGTGGCCCGATGGGCAGGTGTCTGGGATGCCGGATCGAAACAGAGTGTCGACAGCGTTCTCGAGCCGACCCTGCATGATCAGCCCGGTCTCGGGGTCGAGTTCGGCGCGAAGAACCCACATGCCCGTGTCGCTATCGAGCCACCAACGCACGCCGGAGTTCTTGCGTTGTTGAATGAGGCGGTCTTCTCCGGCTCGTTTGCTGAAGCGTTGGGCCTCGCGGCGCAGGTATCGAGCAAATTGCTCGGGGGTAGAACGTTGAGCAATGGTTGCGTGCTGTGCGCCCTGGGCCGCGAACAACGTGCGCTGCTCGGGGGTGAGGTCGCGCATGGTGCGGGCGAGTGCATCGACATGGCTTGCCGAGAGCTGCCCCGTGCTGAGCGCTGACTCGATCTCGGGAAGCGCGCCCAACGCATCGGCGCGTTTCGACATGCGCTCGGCATCGCCTCTGCTGGTGCGGGTGGCTGCGGCAATGTCGGCTTCGGGGACAACGCAAGCAGAGGCTTCGGCTAGAGCTTTGAGGCGGCGAACAAGGTGCGCCTGCTTGACCTCGAGCCATGAATGGATGCGAGCCGCCGAGCACAACGCAGCGTTGACGCCGTCGCGATCGAGGAGCGACGGGTCGATCGCTTCAAGCGACAGAACCAACTCAGAAACGCTCATGTTCTCACCCCGGATTCGCGACGCTCACAGATGAACTGCTGAGGACGGCGGACACCGTCGAGTCGCTCGGGGAGACGAGCCACATGAACACTATCGAACACATGTTCGATAAACAACCAGCGATGAGAACTCGTTATCGGAACCCAACATCAGCACCCAACAACGAACCCAAGAGCGAGCCAACCCGCTGCGCCGCTGGCCCTCTAGTTCTTGTGCAGATCGCCGTTCAGTCCGTCCCACTTCACGGAGCGTGGGATGGCCTCGACAGCACCGGTCTGGCTGTTGCGTCGATACAGCAAACCGCCAGCACCATTGAGTTCGCGGGCTTTGACAACGTCGCCATCGGGCAACCGCACCAACGTGCCGGCCGTGATGTAGAGGCCAGCCTCGACAACGCATTCGTCGCCAAGGCTGATGCCGATGCCGGCCTCTGCGCCAAGTAGACAACGCTCGCCAACGGACACCACTTGCGTGCCGCCGCCAGACAACGTGCCCATAATCGATGCGCCGCCGCCGATGTCGCTACCGTCGCCAACGATGACGCCTGCGGTAATGCGCCCCTCGATCATCGAGGTGCCCAACGTGCCCGCGTTGAAGTTGCAGAAGCCTTCGTGCATCACGGTTGTACCCGAGGCGAGGTGTGCTCCGAGACGCACACGATCGGCATCGGCGATGCGCACGCCCGAAGGCACCACGTAGTCGGTCATGCGTGGGAATTTGTCGACGCTGTGCACGGTGAGGTTCTGGCCAGCGGCCCGAGCGCGCAGGCGAACTTCGTCGATCTTTGAAATTGCGCAGGGTCCGAGGTTGGTCCATGCGACGTTGGTGAGCAATCCAAAGATGCCGTCGAGGTTGATGGTGCGTGGCTTCATGAGCCGATTCGAAAGTAGGTGCAAACGCAAGTACACATCGGAGGCGCTGCTCGGCGGCGTGTCGGTGTCGATCTGCAACGAAACACCAACGGTTGTCACACCGCGCACATCGTCGGTTACGTACGCGTTCGCAAGATCGTCGTGATCGCTTGCGGGCGCTTCACCGAGTGCCAGATGTGGATACCACGTATCGAGCGTTGAGCCATCGGCGGCGATGGTCGCGATGCCGCGACCCCATGCGAGTGTCATGTCAGAAAACCTCTGGTCGAAGGGTTGGGAAGAGAATGACTTCTTTGATCGAGTGCACGCCCGAAAGCAGCATGACCACGCGGTCCATGCCGATGCCAAGACCACCGGTAGGTGGCAGGCCGAACTCGAGCGCCCTCAGGTAGTCCTCGTCGACGCCGTTGGCTTCGTCGTCGCCGGCGTCCTTGGCGAGCTGCTCGTCTTGGAAGCGAATGCGTTGCTCGACCGGGTCATTGAGCTCGCTGTAGCCGTTGGCGAGTTCGCGACGGCCAACGAACAGTTCGAAGCGTTCGGTGAGATGCGGATCGTTGCGGTCGGTGCGGGCCAATGGGCTGATCTCGACCGGGTGGCCGGTGACGAAGGTTGGCAGCACCAGCTTGTGTTCGGCCGTGGCCTCGAAGAGTTCTTCGATGATCTTGCCGGTGCCCCAACGCGGTGCGCAGCTCACGCCATGATCGCTCGCGAGAGCGCGCAGCTTCTCGAGCGGTTGCGATGGGTGAACAGCCACGCCGATGGCATCCTCAACGAGGTCGATCATGCGTGCCTGGCGCCACGGCTGAGCGAGGTCAACCGTCTGGTCGTCGATGGTGACCACCGTGGTGCCAATGGCATCACGTGCGGCGTTGACGATGAGCTCTTCGGTGAGCGCAATCACATCGCTGCAGTCGGCGAACGCTTGGTACGACTCCATCATTGTGAACTCAGGGTTGTGTCG
>JAPKZR010000034.1 GCA_026393695.1 Actinomycetota bacterium | reverse complement strand
ATTGTGCTCGCCGGTTGGCCTGTCGCTGCGCTGACGCTAGATTGCGAAGGCTACTTGCACGGCCCCATCGTCTAGTGGCCTAGGACACTACCCTCTCAAGGTAGCGGCACGGGTTCGAATCCCGTTGGGGCTGCCAACATAAGCCCAGCTCAGGATCATGTTTCTGGGCGGCCGGCATGGTTGCGCAGGACCTGCCACAACGCGGAGGCCTTGGCACCGATCGACGGTTGGTCGGTATGGGCTCGCGCTTCGGTCATCACACGCGGGCCAGTGACCACGAGGCCGTGACCGGGCAGGAGGTGCTCCACGTCGAGGGCGCGGAGTCGGGCCTCGCTTGTTGCCGACAACTCGGGGTCGACGAACTCGGGGTTGAACCATGCCCGTCCGTGGGCCGACAGGACCGCATCGCCTGAAAGAAGGGTGCGGGTGGGTGCATGGAAGAGGCACGTTGAGTCGTCGCTGTGGCCAGGAGTGTTGAGCACCTGCCAGTCGGGGAGCCCGGGGAGGTGGTCGCCGTCGGACAGCCACGAGTCCGGTTCGAACGGGAGCCGAACCCCTTTGCCGCTCCAGCCAATCGACGTCGCCGTGCCGGCGATCTCCCTGCTGGCCTCCAGGTCACGGGGCTGGCTCGCCATCACTGGGAGGATCTGCGAGACCTCCCTAATGCCCGGCGGGCGCAGGGCCCGTGTCCCTGCACGCATCTCCGCGATCGCGATTGGGAGGTGCACGGCGGTTCCATGCTGGTCGCGCAGCGGTGGGAGGCCGCCGACGTGGTCTGCGTGTCCGTGGGTGGCCACTGCCGCACCGAGCTCGGACGCCGCACCGAGCTCGGACAAGTGCGACCCCCGGCGCGACAACACGTCCGCCACTAACGGGAGCTGCGATGGCATACCTAGGTCGACCACGAACGGTTGTCCGTTGCCGCCGTCGTGGATGACGTAGCAGTTGTAGAGCCACCTCGAGATCACGGTGACGCCGATCTCGGGTAACTCCGTGATCACCGGTGCCGGAGCGGATCGTTTGGCACGCATGGGCTGACCCTATACCTCCGAGGGGTCTGCCGTACCGGAACCTTGATGATTTCGAGTAACACCGAAACCACTGTGAACTGCGCTTTTGTGTTTTGGGCGAACCGTAAAAGTCCTGTCTACGCACTTTCTTCAGGTAGCGGCACGGGTTCGAATCCCGTTGGGGCCGCCAGCACGCTTATCGCGCTTCGTCGTGTTGCTCTGGGTCTCGGGGCAACCGACCTGTGAGCGTCACCTCAAGGGCGATGTCGCGCAGCTTTCGGTTCAAATGCTGCGAAGCGGAGCGCAACAGTGCAAATGCTTGGTCGGCGTTGATTGAGCCGGTTGCCATCAAGATGCCTTTGGCCTGTCCGATGAGGTCGCGTGTCTCCAGCGCAATCGACAGGTTCTCGCCAACCTCGACCGAGCGCCAATATGCATGGACGTTGCCGATGGCTGTGCTGACGAGTTGCGAAAACCGTTGGGTTCGATCGAGTTCGCGTCGATTGAATTGCGCTTCGTTCATTCCGTAAATCGTGAGCGCGCCCACCGACATTGCGTCGCATGTCAACGGCAATGAGAGCGAGCGGGCCACCGAGTGTTCGACGGCGGCTTGTGCGAAGGCCGGCCAACGCTGCAACGTGGAGGAAATCGGGTCGACGAAGGTGACACGCTTGTTGCGAAGTGCATCGACGCCAGGTCCACATTGTGAGTCGACCTGCGCCTGCTCGAGCGCGAACGATGCGGCGCCTTGCACCACGACCACCTCGGGCTGGCCCTTGAACGAGAGCGTGACGGCTGCTTCGCCGGCCCCGACGGGCGCGGTGCACGCCACGTGGGCGATTCGTTCGAGGGCTCTGAAGAGGCTCCCGTCTTGTGCCAAAGGACTACTGAGCGCGATGACTGATTCAGCGAGGGCTTGGCTCATATTGGGCATGAAGCCTCG
>JAPKZR010000183.1 GCA_026393695.1 Actinomycetota bacterium | reverse complement strand
GCCGGCCCCGACGGGCGCGGTGCACGCCACGTGGGCGATTCGTTCGAGGGCTCTGAAGAGGCTCCCGTCTTGTGCCAAAGGACTACTGAGCGCGATGACTGATTCAGCGAGGGCTTGGCTCATATTGGGCATGAAGCCTCGACTTTCGGGAATGCTGAGTCGGTTCGACAGCAGTGAACGTAACCCCGCTGCAACCGGTCTGGTCAGGGTCTTTAGTCCATAATTTTTGGCCGAAACGCCTTGTCAATATTTCCTGAATCATTTATTGTGACCAAAAGTGGTTCAGACAGCAGCCACCCACAACAGGTCTCTATCTGATTGAGGGTGTGTGACTATGGTTCAAGGCCAAGCCAGCAACGGATTCACCGGCTGCGGCGACCACGTAGGTGCTCAACAGAATCTCGTTGGAGCCGAACCGCGAATTGTTTTTGTGGGTCGGCCGGGATCGGGTAAGGGCACGCAAGGCAAACGATTGGCCGAGCGTCTTGATGTGCAATACCTCTCGACGGGCGATCTCTTGCGTCGCCATATTGCGTCGTCCACTGCGCTTGGACGGGCAGTTGCTCGTGTTGTGAACTCGGGTGGTCTGATTCCGACGTTGTTGATGGTCGCGATTGTTGAGGGGTGCGTCGACGCTGGGGGATACGTGCTTGATGGGTTCCCGCGAACGGTTGAGCAGACCTCGACGATTTTGGGGCACGACTGCCTCGCTCCGAGCCTTGCGATCGAGTTGTTCGTGCCTGCAGAGTTGGTGATGAGCCGCTTGGCCAGCCGGGGTCGCGTCGATGACACCGCCGCAGTGGCGCGTCAACGCCTCGCGCTGTACGAGCGAGAGACAGCGCCAGCTCTTGATCTCCTCGCCGAACGGTCGTTGCTGCGACGCGTGGACGGCGTTGGTCATCTCGACGAGATTGCGGCGCGGGTGTGGGACGAGGTCCGGCCGTTGATGCAGGCGAGTAACGCATCGCCGGCGCCTGCGAGTAACTGACGTGGCGCACGGACATGACAGATTGGGGCATGGATTTCGCCCCGGACGAAGATCATCTGGCAATCATCGAGGCTGTCGATTCGACCTGCGCCGCGTTCGACGACCAGTACTGGTCTGAATGCGATATCGAGCACCGCTTTCCCTGGGAGTTCTATCGAGTGATGGCCGAGGGTGGCTGGGTTGGCATCGCAATCCCCGAGCAATACGGCGGTGGAGGTCGCGGCATCTCTGAGGCAGCGTTGGTGTTGAACCGCGTAGCTGCCTCGGGTGCGGCGATGAACGGCTCAACCGCGTTGCACCTCACGATGTTCGGCTTGAATCCGGTGGTGAAGTTTGGCAACGAACGGCTCAAGAACACATTCCTACCGCGAGCTGCAGCGGGCGATCTGCACGTTGCGTTTGGTGTGACCGAACCCGACGCTGGCACCGACACCGGTCGCATCACGACCCGCGCGGTCGAGGACGGCGCAGGTGGGTGGATCATCACCGGTCGCAAGATCTGGACATCGAAGGCGCTTGAGTCAGAGGTGGTGCTGCTGCTGGTTCGCACCGATCACGACGAGACGAATCGGCTGAACGGATTGAGTTTGTTCTTGGTAGATCTCGATCCGAAGTACGTAGACATTCGCCCGATCCCAAAGGCCGGCCGCAACGCGGTGGCCTCGTGCGAAGTGGCCTACGACGGGTTGCCGGTAGCGGGTTGGCGAATGGTGGGCGAGCGGGGCCGCGGGTTCCAGCACATCCTGCACGGCATCAACCCCGAGCGCATCTTGCTGTCGGCGATGGCCTGTGGCATCGGCGAGGTAGCGGTGCGACGAGCAGTGCAATACGCAAATGAACGAATTGTGTTCGATCGGCCCATTGGCGCAAATCAGGCCATTGCGCATCCGTTGGCGAAAGCGCACATGGAGTTGGGCGCGGCATACCAAATGATGCGGCTTGCGGCATGGCGCTATGACAACGGACTTAACTGCGCCGAAGAGGCGAACACGGCCAAATATCTCGCCGCCGAAGCGAGCTATTTTGCGGCGGATCAGGCGGTACAAACCTTGGGTGGACTCGGCTACGCCACCGAGTATCACGTTGAGCGCTACTGGCGTGAGGCTCGGTTGCAGCGGCTAGCGCCGGTGAGCCAAGAGATGACATGCAACTTCATCGCCCAGCATGTGCTGGGCTTGCCGCGCAGCTACTGATCGGGTGCAGCAGGCGTGTTGCGCACGTGCCCCTGCGTGAGTTGTTGCAGGGCGTGAACGAGCAGCGCGTGTTCGGCTGCGTGCACGCGGGCCTCAAGTGTTTCGAGCGAATCGAGGGATGTGATTGGCACCTCGATGCTGGCGATGACATCGCCTTCGTCGACGCGCTCGTCGGGAACGTAATGCACCATCACGCCAGTGCGGGCCAAGCCCGATTGCTTGTGCTCGGCGAGGGCGCGTTCGATGGCATGAGTGCCAGGGAACTCGCCGGGCAATGCTGGGTGCAGGTTGATCACTTGGTTTGGAAACGTAGACAGAAAGGCCATGGTGAGGATTCGCATCCATCCGGCAAGCACCACAAAGCGAGGTTCGAACGCTGCCACCGCCTCGCTCAGGCGGGTGTCGTATTGCTCTCGCGTCTCGCCGGGAAGCTTGGTGACTGACAGCGATGGCACGCCACTGTTGGCGGCGCGAGTGTGTGCGAACGCTTCGGCATTGTTGGAGACAACGGCAACGATGTTGGCGTTGAGCCGACCATCGGCTGATGCGTCGAGCAGTGCCTGCAGATTGCTGCCGTTGCCGGAGGCCAACACCACGATGCGTGCGGTCACCCGAGCTGCACCCGCTTGGTGCCTGCGACGATTGAGCCGATGATGTAGGTGGGCTCCGGAATCGCGGCCTGTAGTTCGCCGACGCGAGCGGCGTCGACCACGATGACCATGCCGACGCCCATGTTGAGCGTGCGGTAAAGCTCGTCGGTGCCAAGTCCGGTTGCGACCTCGGAGACGAGCTGAAACAGCGGCGGCATCGGCCATGAGCCAAGCGTGATCGCGGCGTCGCAGTTGGGCGGCAAGATGCGCGGCACGTTGTCGATGAGGCCGCCACCGGTGATGTGAGCGAGGCCCTTAATGAGCCCGTGATCTTCGAGGGCTGCTCGCAGTGAGTTGAGGTAGCTGCGATGTGGAACCAGCAAGGCGTCGCCGATGGGGCGATCGAGTGGCTCGGGCTGTGCGTCGAGTGGCAACCAGTCGAAGAGTTTGCGCAGCAGCGAGTATCCGTTGGTGTGCGGGCCACTTGACCCCATGCCCAACAGCACATCGCCGGGGGCAATGGTGGACAACGGCAACAGGCGCTCGCGTTCGACGACGCCAACAAGTGTGCCGGCGACGTCGAAGGCGCCGGGCATGTACACGCCAGGCATTTCGGCGGTCTCGCCACCGAGCAGCACGCAGCCAGACGCGGCGCAGGCGATGGACATGCCGTTGACTACGGCCGCCACTTGCTCGGCGCGGATGACGGATGACGCAAAGTAGTCGAGGAAGAACAACGGGCGGGCGCCCTGGACGAGCACGTCGTTGATGCAGTGGTTCACGATGTCTTGGCCGGGCACGTCGTAGCGGCCCGCACGTGCGGCGAGCTCGACCTTGGTGCCGACGCCATCGGTGGACGCCACCAGCACCGGATGTTTCATGCCCATGATCTCGCTGAGATCGAAGGTGCCGCCGAAGGCTCCGATGCCACCGAGCACCGAGCTGGTGTGTGTCTTTTCGACGCTGTCTTTGAGTTGATCGACGGCTCGGGTGCCTTCGTCGATGTCGACGCCTGCGGCGGCATATGACGACAGCGTTGCGCCATGCGCGCGCCAGCCGATGTCTCGGCGGTATCGGCTGCCGGCGGGCGCCACGGTGGCAGCGAGGTCGTATGCGGCGGTGCGGGCGTGGGCGAGTGTTTGGGCAATGCCCACAGCGGTGTACTCGCGGCCGCCAGCATTTCCGCGAAAGAGCAATTGGTGATCGGTGTCGGGAACCTCTGAGCGCAGCGCGCCCAGCGATGGCCCGGTTGCTGGGTAGCTGGGGGCGGCGATGACTACGCCGAGCGCAGTTGCATCGCGAATTTCGATAGGCGTGTTTGCCAGTTGGCCGTTGCAGCAGGCGAGCATGATCTCGACAATGTCGGACTCGATGAGTGGGATGAGCACCTGCGCCTCAGGGTCGCCGAATCGACAGTTGAACTCGAGCAGCTTTGGCCCGTCGGCGGTGAGCATCAAGCCGGCGTAGAGCATGCCGACGAACGGCGTGCCGTTGGCGCGCATGTGGTCGATGACGGGCTGGATGAACTGCGCTGTGAGTTCGTTGAGGTCGTATGGCACTGGGGCCGGAGCGAACGCACCCATGCCGCCGGTGTTGGGGCCGGTGTCGCCTTCGCCGAGACGCTTGTGGTCTTGGGCGAACGGCAGTGGACGAGCAGTGAAGCCGTCGCAGAAGGCCAGTAACGAACATTCGGGGCCACGTAGTCGTTGTTCGAGCACCACTGGGCCGGTGGTGAAGAACGACCGGATGGTGGCCTCGCACGTTTCGTCGTCGAGCGGCACGACCACGCCCTTGCCGCCTGCGAGCCCGGCTTGTTTGACCACGATCTTGTCGCCGAGTGCGCGCCACCAACTGAGTGCTGCGGGGAGTTCGGCGTGAGACTCGAAGGCTGCCCATGCGGGCGACGGCAACTGCAGCACAGAAGCGACTTGGCGAGTGAATGATTTTGACCACTCGAGCTGTGCGGCGGCACGTGATGGGCCGAACACGGCGATCCCCGCCGCTGCGATGTTGTCGGCGAGGCCAGCGGCCAAGGCAACCTCGGGGCCGATGACAACCAGCGCGATGCCGCGCTCGACAGCGAATGCGGTGAGTGCCTCGACATCGTGAGCCGCGATGTCGACTCGCTCGCCAGGAGTGGAGTCGTTACCTGGGGCAACAAACAATTTGGCGCACAGCGAGGAGCGATGAACGGCCCACGCAAGCGTGTGCTCGCGGGCGCCGCCGCCAACGACGAGTATGTCGAGAGGTGTAACCGAGGTTCGGCTCACGCAAGCACGCCCTCAAATTTGAGCTTGCCGCGTGTCTCGCCAATGTTGATGGGGTAGCTCCCGGTGAAGCAGGCGTTGCAATAGCCAGAGTCACGGTCGATGGCTCGCATCATCCGATCGAGCGACAAGAACGCCAGCGAGTCGGCGCCGATATGGGCACGTATTTCCTCGACCGTACGTTTGGCTGCAATGAGTTCGTCTTCGTGGCCCATGTCGACGCCGAAGTGACAGGCGTGGGTGATGGGCGGACACGTGATGCGCATATGCACCTCGCTGGCGCCGGCTTCGCGAAGCAGCGCAACGAGTGGCCCGGCGGTGGTGCCACGAACGAGTGAGTCGTCGATGAGCACAACGCGCTGACCGGCGAGGTTGGCGCCGAGTGCATTGAATTTCATGGCGACGCCGCGCTCGCGCATTGCCTGAGTTGGCTCGATGAACGTGCGGCCGATGTAACGGTTCTTGATGAGGCCGTCGTTGTACGGAATGCCGCTGCGTCGGGAGTAACCAATGGCGGCTGGAATCGACGAGTCGGGAACGGGCACCACGACATCGGCTTCGGCGCCCCATTCGTCGGCGAGTTCTTCGCCCAGACGTTGACGAACCTGGTGCACGTTGCGGTCGTCCCACTCGCTATCGGGACGGCTGAAGTAGACGAACTCGAACGAACACAGGGCGCTCTTCACGGCGGGGGCAACCGCTTGACGGCGGTACATCTCGGCGCCCATCAGGGTGACGATCTCGCCGGGCAGCACTTCGCTGATCTCGACACAACCCAATGTGGCGAGCGCGCATGTCTCGGAAGCAACGGCGAATCCGCCGCGGGGTAGTCGGCCAACCGAGAGTGGCCGAAACCCCCATGGGTCACGAACGGCGAGCACGCGATCGTTGGCCAAGATGACCATCGAGTAGGCGCCTTTCCACGCGGGCATCGTGCGCTCGATGCGCTCTTCCCACGTGCGACCGCCTGCTGCGGCAAGCATGAGGGTGAAGACTTCGGTGTCGCTGGTGGCGGTGAGTCCGAAGCCGCGGCTCAACAGTTCGTCGCGAAGGTCGCCCGCGTTGACGAGGTTGCCGTTGTGGGCGACTGCGAGTGTGCCGTGCATTGTCTCGACCAAGAAGGGCTGGATGTTGCGCAGGCTTGAGCTTCCGGTGGTGCTGTAACGGGTGTGGCCAATGGCGTGGTAGCCAGCGAGTGGCGCAAGTGCCTCGGGGGTGAACACGGTGGAGACCAGACCGGCATCTTTGTGAACGCGAGCGCGTTGTCCGTCGCTGACAGCGATGCCGGCTGCTTCTTGGCCGCGGTGTTGCAGGGCAAACAATCCAAAGAACGCAAGCTGTGCAACGCCCTCGCCGTGAGGCGTAGAGATGCCGAGCACACCACATTCGTCTTTGGGTGAGTCGTCGTCGAGAGAGCCGGCGCCGATCTCGATATCGAGGCTGTTGTTCGCGTTGGTCACGTAGTTCATAGGACTCCTGCTCGGTGAAGCGCCTCATTGAGCCGTGGCTCGACGGGGTAGCTACCCGGTTGAAACGGACGGCATGTGAGCCGTTCGAAAGCGTTGATGTAGCGAGCGCTCGTTTCGGCGCTCACTTCGGGACCGAGGTCGGGTGACGGTCCGTTGCCGTCGTAGCCGGCCGCGATGAGGGCTCGACGAATGGGCTCTTTGTCGAGGCTCTCTGGGTCTTCGTTGCGTGTCAGACGCTCGTCGTAGGTGGCGCTCACCCACAGCCTTGACGAGTCGGGGGTATGCATCTCGTCGATGAGAATGAGCGTGCCGTTGGGGTCGATTCCGAACTCGTATTTGGTGTCGGCGAGGATGAGCCCAGCGTTTGCAGCAATCTGTTGACCGCGTGCAAAGAGGCTGAGCGCAGCGGCT
>JAPKZR010000090.1 GCA_026393695.1 Actinomycetota bacterium | reverse complement strand
TCGTGAGGCCACCAATGGCATCAGCGTCGCTCGGAATAACACTGAGCGCAACATCGGCGACGAGCACAATGCCTTCGGGACGGCAGGCGGTCTGCTTGGTGTCGAGAAACCACGAACTCTTCGCGCCCGACTTCAGCGTGAAGTCGCCGCGCTTCACCGAATAACGAATGACGTGGTCGCGTAACGCTGCACGGGCCGGATCGAGTGGTGGAAGTTCGTTGGTCACGCAGGGACTTTAGTGTGTCCGTTCGCTGTTACTTCGAACGGTTGTCGCGCATCAACACTTCTTGCGCAATGGTCGCCAGGTGCGTGCCGTCGGCCGCAAACACGTGACCAATAGAAAGTCCTCTGCCGCCAACAAAGCTGTGGCAGGTGAAGTCGTGCAGATGCCATTCGTCGGCCTTCGCCGGGCGATGAAACCACATCGTGTGATCGAGGCTCGCCGAAAACTGCGCGCCATGACGTTCTTCTTCGGGCTCAAGACCCATTGGGTGCGCCCGAACAACTGCATCGGTCGGCAGATCGTCGGACAAGTACGCGAGCGTGCAGATGTGCAGCAGTGGGTCGTTGCCCAAGGTGCCATTGGCCTTGAGCCACGCCGCTGATCGGCCAGCTCCAGTGCGGCCATCGGCCGGAAGATGCTCGGACGGCACCCAGCAGCGATCGAAGACATCAGACCATGAGTCGTGCTTGAGTTCGTCGGGCGACGGCAAATTGAGTGGCATGCCCACCGTTTCGATGTCGACCGATGGCTCGGCGCGTTGAAATGACGCCTCGAGATTCAGGATGGCACCAACGGCTTGGCGAGCAACCACACGACGCGTACAAAAGCTGCGGCCATTGCGAATGCGATCGACTTCGTAACGCACGGGTTCGGCATGATCACCCCGCCGAATGAAATAGGCGCGCAGCGAATGTGGCACCAATTCGGGATCAACAGTGGCTGCGGCAGCGCGTAAGGCCTGCGCAACAATCTGTCCGCCATAGAGGCCACCCCATGGGTATTGGGGTCCAATGCCAACAAATGTGTCGGCGCCGTGGGGGGAGAGTTCGAAGAGTTCGTGTGCATCCATGCGGGCAATAACGGTACGAGACAAAGAACACAATCGCTCGTTTGGCAGTTTCGATGATCAGATCTATACTGTTTTGCCTATGGCAAAGCGTGGACCCAAAGGACCAATGACCGACGAGCACAAGGCAGCGTTAGCTGCCGGGCGCTTCGAAGGCCGAGCAGTACGTGACTATCTCGATGTGTTGCGCAACTCAAAGCCCAAGCGTGGACGCAAGCGCACTCCCGATTCGATTGCCAAGCGTTTGGCTGCAATCGATGCCGAAATTCTCGACGCTGATCCCATCCGCGAACTCAAGCTTGTGCAAGAGCGCCTCGACCTTCAAGCCGAGCTCGCTGCTGGCGGCGACACCGTGGATATCACCGAACTCGAGGCCGAGTTCATCAAGGTCGCCAAGGCCTACAGCACCCGCAACGGCATTAGCTATGCGGCTTGGCGAGCAATTGGTGTGGAAGCAGCAGTCCTCAAGGCTGCGCACATCGCCCGCAGCGATTCGTAAACAGTGTGACGGCGAAAGCCGTCAGACCAACTGATCGAGCTCTTCAAACACTCGATCTACGTGACGCAAACTGCGGTGCACATCGAACGCAGCGTCAAGTACTGCAGCGTCTATTGCAACCCTGCTATCGAGCTCGAGGAGTTCGCGAAAAGCAATTCCCTGGTCCCACGCCCGCATGGCGTTGTCTTGCACAATGCGATACGCATCGTCACGACTCAGACCCGATTGCACCAGAGCCAATAACACTGGCTGACTGAACACCAGCCCAAGACTGGCCTCTAGATTGGCCATCATTCGCTGCGGAAACACCTGCAATCCGAGCAATAACTTGCGCATCCGATTGAGCACATAATGGGCC
>JAPKZR010000187.1 GCA_026393695.1 Actinomycetota bacterium | reverse complement strand
TATGATCGCCGGGTCCTCGTCGTTCTTGGCTGTTTTACGCTTGCCCGAGTCGCCCTTTGCAACGGCAGTGTTGAGCGCCAGACGACGATGACAAACCAATCGCCCCCACCCCCCGACAGACCGAAGACACGCTGATGACACTTTTCATGTGGAGTGCGCAGACAACGAGACATATGTTGTTCTGCCGCGCCGCTCAACCGTGCTCATGGGCGTCGGCTGAGTGGCTATGAACGTTCCCGGCCTGGGCAAGGCCACAAGGTTCTGGCGATGGTTGCGCCGCAGCCTCGCGCTCGTGATCGCCAGCGTGTCAGCCATCATCATTGGCTATGCCGTTGGCGTGTTTGTGTCGAGCATCAACGACTCAAACTCATCGGCTCCACCACCCGCGGTTGACCCCACCGTCGACCCGGCCAGCCTTCCCACGCGCTCATCGTTTCCGTGGCTCGCCATCGGCATTCCCCTCGCGGTCGTCGTGCTGATCTACTTGTTCCGTAAGCGTCGCCCTGTGCGTTGGCTGCTGCACCGCGCCAAGGCAGCGGCCGAGACATACTCACTGCCTATTGGCGATGAACTCACGGCGCCGTTCGTTGCGCGTTCCGCGACCCCCGTTGCGACTGTGCCGGCTGCTGCTGCAACAGCGGCACCCGAGCCGGCGGTGCTGGCGCCAACTGCTGTCGAGACAGTCAGCGACGACGACGCTCTCATCAGCGTGCTCACCTTCCGCCACGACTCTGCGGTCGGCGGTTCGCCGCAGCGGAAGATGTCGGTGGTTCGTGGACTCAGGGCAAGCATCAACGCGCTCGCCGAGGCCACTGGAAGCAGTGACCAGTCGTCGCCAGCCCGACCGATCATCGATGTTGTGTCTGTGTTTGCCGTCGATCAAAAGCGACTCACTCGGGCATACGACGCCAGCATCGATCTTGGCCGGTGGATCGAGACGCAGTGCGGGTTGCGCCTTCTTGCCGCAAACGGCCGACCAGCTCGGGTGCCTCAGTTGCCGACGCCTGATAGCGAAACTACTGATCCGTTTCAGAGCGTCTTTTTTGGTGCGGCGAATACCGGCATTGAGATGGGCGGGCTGATTCCGCTGGCGGTGTATGCGCGGGTCGACGTAACCGTGGCGACGCCTGAGGTGGTTCCGGCTGCGAGCGATTTCGCTGCGCCAAAACCAGCAACGGCGGCCGCGGCGTTTCCGCCGCCCACTCCAAAGGTTGTGCAGCCCGTCGTCGCGATGGAGCCCGTTGTTGTTGAGCCCGTTGTTGTTCAGGCCGTTGTTGTGCAGCCCGTTGTCGTACCCGTTGATGAGCCTGCGGCGGCGGTGGTTGTCGACAATCGCAGGATCGACACATTGTTCGATATGTTCAACGAATTGTTGGCCATCGGGGGCTCCACCGAGTCCGACGACTCTCACCTGGTTTCCTAAAACCAGAGCCCTATGGGCGTGGCCGCGCTGGGTTGGGTGCGGCGAGGACTTCGTCCCAGTCAAGAGACGATTCGGCCTCAATCGACGCCACTCCGCCGCGTAGACCAAACAGTCGCTTTGTGCGTACGAGCCAGATGATCAACGCAATGTTGACGATGAGCGCGCCCACCCGAAAGAGAGTGACGCGGTTCAAGAACTCGTGGATTTCGAGCGGTAGGAAACCAGTGGTGGCAACCACGGTGAGGTATTCGGCCCAGCGACGTTCGCGCCATAGCCCGATGGCTTCGGTCCATTCAATGACCGCGTAGACCACCGCAAGCAGTAACAGCAAGCGCAGCGTCCCGGGTTGCAGGTCGAATAGGTGCTGCGCCTGGCGTGCTAACCAACCACGGCTCGCTTGTTGGCCAGTGTCGTTGAGCGGGCCTGAGAGCAATGTGACCATGCGATCAGCCCATTGGTGAACGCGATGGAGATTCGTCTCGAGCAGAATCAGTGCAACCGAGAGCAGCGAGAACACGAGCGCATGTGTTCCTTTGTTGATCGCGATGAGTTTCATCACGATGGCATCGTGGAGTGGCTTACCGCGTCGAGGCTTGTCGATCTCATCGAGGGCGGGCAGAGCGGCCCAGCGCGCTGTGGCTGGGTCGGGTGCGGGATGCTCGATCCACGTGTCGCACCGGAGGCAACGAGCGAGACGGCGGCCGTCGCTGAGGGTTGCCCCCAGTTGGGAGTCGTTCGGGCCCACGGAAGCGGCATCGGCCGCCGGAGTCGCGTGGCCGCGGAGAGAGCACACCCACGTTTCGGGGTGCCAGTGTTTTGGCCAGAGGCGCATCGCCAGACGCTACAACGCTCAGCGTCGCTATTGTCGGGACTATGGATGTGCCAGTCATCGATCTGCAGCGCTGGTTTGATGGTCACAATGTTGAGGTCGCCGAGGCCGTGGATCAGGCGTGCCGAGCAGTGGGATTCATGCAGGTTGTCGGCCACGGCATAGAGCCCGATGTCATCGACGCGATGCTCACTGCGGCCGACGAGTTCTTCTCGCTTCCGCTGACCGAAAAGCTTGCTGCCGTTCCGTCACATCCGGGAGTCAATCGGGGCTACGCGGCAATGGGCACCGAGGCGTTGGCCTACAGCCTTGGTGTGCCGTCGGCTCGCCCCGATCTGTTCGAGGCGTTCAACATTGGGCCTGACGACGTCGATCGCTCCGACCCGTTTTACGCCAAGGACCCGTACGCGTTTTTTGCTGAGAACGTGTGGCCAGATGCCCCGGCCCGCTTGCGGCCGGCTCTGAACGCATATTTCGAGCAGGCCAATCGGGTGGCGTTGCAGTTGACCGAAATCTTTGCCGTTGCGCTCGGTCTCGAACCTGGATGGCTGACCCCATTCGTTGATCGATCTACAGCCACTATGCGCGTGAACCATTACGAGCGACGGCCCGAAGATGCGCCCCCCGATTCCGAGCAGATGCGGATGGGCGCGCACACCGACTACGGCATCGTCACCGTGCTCTACGCCGACCCTGTGCCAGGCCTGCAAATTGTCGGTGGCGATCGACAGTGGCACGATGTCGTGCCGGTAGCGGGCGCGTTGTTGGTGAACCTCGGTGACCTCACCGCGCAATGGACAAATGATCGTTGGAGATCCACGCTGCATCGAGTGGTGCCGCCACCCGCCGATGACTCTGGCTCTGCCTTGCGGCGATCGGTCGCGTTCTTCCTCGACGGCAACTACGACGCCACGATCGAGTGTCTTGCAACGTGCAGTTCGCCCGACAACCCGCCGCGTTATTCGCCAACGACTGCGGGGGAGCACTTGATGGCCAAGCTGCTCGGTCCGCGAACCTTGACCGCAAGCGCTGCTACCGACACCGTTGGCGATCGTCTCGACACGTTGTAACCGTTCGGAAGCGGGCCGGGTGTTCGCTAAGGTGCCGCATGACTTCAACGAAGAATGTGGAAACGGTTGAGCGTTTTATCCCGGCCCCACCAGCGGCGATTTTCGACCTGCTCGCCGATCCATCACGTCATCGCGACATCGATGGATCTGGCACCGTGGGCGAGCGCACGGCGGGCTCTGAGCGCATGGCCTTGGGATCACGTTTTCGGGTGAACATGAAGTTTGTTGTGGCCTATTCGATGGAGAGCACCATCATCGAGTTCGTCACCGATCGGCGTATCGCTTGGCAATCACGCTCACCGAACAAGGTGATTTCGTCGTTCGGCGGCGGTCGCATCTGGCGCTATGAACTTGAGCCCGTTGATGGCGGAACATTGGTTCGCGAGAGCTGGGACATTAGCCAAGAGCGCGGCGCTCGGGTGCTCGTGCGCCGTCTTCGCAAATCCACTCGCGAAGCGATGATCAAGACGTTGGCTCGCATTGAGGAAATCGTCACGGCCTGATTTTCTGAGCGCGCTTACGACGAAATGAGAGGTCGTTGCACTCAGTAGTAGCGGCGCCGAGTAGTCGTTATTCTTTGGCCATGACTGAAAGCCTCTACCTGTCGGGCAACTACGCGCCTGTGGCCGACGAGATCACCGCTGTTGATCTGCCGATCATTGGTCAACTGCCCGCCGAACTGAACGGTCGCTATCTGCGCAACGGGCCAAACCCGCTCACTGCAGTGGACCCTGAGGCCCATCATTGGTTCATCGGAGACGGCATGGTCCACGGTGTGCGGCTCCGTGACGGAAATGCCGAGTGGTACCGCAATCGTTATGTCGGCAGCAGTCGTTTGAGCCAGCATCGCGGCCAACCCGACATTGGGGGTCGCAACTGGAACAACAGTGACGTCGGCCCGAATACCAACGTTGGTGGGTTCGCTGGCACCACATTCGCCATGGTCGAAGCCGGTGGTTGTCCGGTTGAGCTCACCTACGAACTCGAGACGGTTGCGCGCAACGACTTCTTCGGCACCTTGCCCGGAGCATTCACGGCGCATCCCAAGATCGATGCCGACACGGGCGAGATGCACGCCATGGTCTACGCAGTGCCCGAGTGGATGGACCACGTGCAGTACGTGGTTGTGGCTCCCGATGGCAAGGTGCGTCGCGCCATCGACATACCGCTCGAGCAGACAACGATGCTGCACGACATGTCGCTGACGCAGCGGTATGCGGTGGTCTACGACTTTCCGGTTCGTCTCGACTTCGATCTCGCATTTGCCGGCCGTTTCCCATTTAGGTGGCAGCCAGGCACTGGTTCTCGAGTT
>JAPKZR010000121.1 GCA_026393695.1 Actinomycetota bacterium | reverse complement strand
GAGCAGAGGCCCGTGCCGATCTCGATCGCGAGAAGGACGTGTTGCTCTCGCTCATCGATCGCATGCGCGACGTGCAACACGGTGACCCCGCTGGCGCCGATGCGGTGCAGCGTTTGATTTCGCTCGAAGCGCGCTTCGATCAGATCAACGATTTGTTCTCGCAGTGCCTGCGCAATCAGGAAGAGTTGGCCAACTCGATTGCGTCGTTGCTTACGAGCCGCGCCAAAACGCCGGCGAGCAAAGCTGCCGCCACTAAGGCTTCGCGCAGCCGCGAAGATCTTGAGCTTGTGTCGTAAACACGAATCGGTAGGCGTGGCGCCTACCCTCTGTGCTTATGGAAGCAACGTTGGCGCTGCGCGCCGGCCGTGAAAAATCAACTCGCCGATTACACCCGTGGATCTTCAGCGGTGCAGTTGCCGACGTTCGTGGTAACCCCTCGCCTGGTGACACGGTTCGCGTCGTCTCTGCCCAAAACGATTTTGTTGGGTTCGGTGCGTATTCCCCCGAGTCGCAACTGCGAGTTCGCATGTGGTCGTTCGATCCCGATGCAGTGATCGACGACGAGTTCGTTGCCAGTCGCGTCGTCGCCGCTGCGCACCGCCGGGCTCATCTGGCGCCCATCAGCGACTCTGCCCGTCTGGTCTTCAGCGAGGCCGATGGCGTGCCCGGCGTGATCGCCGACCGCTATGGCAACTCAGTGGTGTTGCAGCTCGGTACCGCTGCGGCCGACAAGTGGAGCGACGTAGTTGCAGATGCACTGATGTCGCTCGACGGCGTCGATTGCGTCTACGAACGCTCCGATATCGATGCACGCGAGCGTGAGGGTTTGACCCAGCGCACCGGCTTGCTGCGCGGCAATCAGCCGCCACCGGAATCGATCATCAACGAGCGTGGCTATCGCTTTTCGGTGGGTTTTACCGAAGGCCAAAAGACCGGCTTCTATCTCGATCAGCGCAATGCGCGTGCGGCCATTGCCGAGGTGGCTCAGGGCCGCCGAGTGCTCAATGCGTTTTCGTACACCGGAGCCTTCAGCGTGATCGCCGCAGCCAAAGGCGCCACCGAAGTGACCAGTCTCGATTCGTCGGGGTCGGCGTTGGTTGGCGCCCGCCGCAATGCCGAACTCAATCAGGTTGAGGTTGGCGAACAGATCGAGGGCGATGCGTTTGCCGAGCTGCGCAAGCTTCGAGATCGGGCGCGTAGCTACGACCTGATCTTGCTGGATCCGCCCAAGCTTGCGCCCACAGAAGCTCAGGTCGAGCGGGCCAGCCGCGCCTATAAGGACCTCAACTTGTTGGCCGCCAAATTGCTGGCACCCAGCGGCATCTTGATGACCTTCTCGTGCAGCGGTGGCATGAGTCCCGACCTGTTTCAAAAGGTGGTTGCCGGAGCCGCGCTCGACGCTCGTCGCAACCTGCGCATCATCGGTCGGCTCGATCAGCCAAGCGACCATCCGGTGCCGTTGAACTTTCCAGAAGCTGCCTATCTCAAGGGCCTCATCCTCGAGGCCGACTGAAATGACGGCCGGCATTGGTAGCCACGGAAATTAGTGGCCGCTTGCCGACTCTTGCACGAGCTCAATCAGCGTGCCGAAGCTGCCCTTGGGATGGATGAACGCAACGATGGTGTTGCGGCTTCCCGGACGTGGTGCTTTGTCGATTGGCGTTGCGCCCGCT
>JAPKZR010000299.1 GCA_026393695.1 Actinomycetota bacterium | reverse complement strand
CTCGACATCGCCACCATCACCAGATTCGGCACGGTTTGACCGGGGACAAAGTTGAGGCTTGACGCCAACGGAACAGCTTGATTGCCCGGATACACCGTCAGAAAACCGGTTGCGGTTGTTGCCGTGACCGTTACGTTCAGCACCACACTTCCGAGCCACCCTGTCCACGACACGCCTGCGTCGTTGAACCACAGTTGCAGCGCTTCATGTGGAAAGAGCGGGCCGAATGGGTCAACACGCGTGTCGAAACCTCGCCATGGCTCCATCGGGATAAACCGGCCCGCCTCGGTGGTGCGGTCTTGGTCGTACCACCCAACGACGTCGACGATGAGATGCAACGAGCCCGCACTGTTCAAGAAGTTGATCACTCCATTGGCGGGCACACGAACGATCACCAGATTCGGGACCGTAATGCCGGCCACGAAGTTCAGATTCGACGCCAACGGCCAGGCAACGTCAGATGGCCACACCGTGAGGAATCCGGCACTTGTCGGCTCGGTCACGGTCACGTTCACGGCCACGCCAGTAACTCCCGTTGCGGGAACACCGCCAACGCCCATCACTTGAAGCCCCAACGCCGAGCGTTGCCCAAGCGGCAGCCCGGCACCGTTTCGCGTATCAAGAAGCCGTGCTGGCGTTGTGGCGTGGAACCGCCCACCGGGGGCGCCAGCCTCGGTGCTGTATGAACCAACAACATCGAAGATGACATCAACTGACCCCGTCAACGTCGACACGCTCACGGCCCCATTTGCGCCAAGTTGGACCGTCACCAGATTTGGCACCGTTTGCCCAGCTACGAAGTTCAGGTTCGATGCCGACGGCTCTTGGGTGCCCGATGGCCACACGCGGAGCCAACCATCGCTCGTTGGATTGGTGACCGTCACGTTCATCACCACCGAAGACACATTCGTAGCTGGAACTCCACCCTGACCGGTGATCTGCACATCGCGCGAGATGCCACCCGTGAGTGCGGCCGCAACACCAAACTGACCCGTGCCGTCGCGAGTATCGAACACTCGCGCTGGAGTGACGGCGGTGTACTCGCCGTATGAATCAACCGCAGCAACGGCTACGTGAGGCACATCGCTGACCGCCATTGCAGCGGGAGCGTTGCGCATGAACAGCGTGCCAGACAGTAGAAAAACTACGGCCGCAAAGAAACCTTGCGCCGAACGCTTAATAACCAACCTCCACCGCGAGCCGAAATGCGCCACAACTGTGGGCACCATTCACGGTACGAGCGCGAACCAAATACGGCTAGGGCACTTTGGCCAGACTTCTCGTTGGCGAGCGAGCGACCCCAGCGGCGGCCGCCGGGCTACGAACTCTTGAGCTACGCGGACCGCGCGCCGAGGCGAACCAATCGCCCGGGTGTCTCCCCAGTGGCAACACCCTCGGCGTAGGTCTGCACCCCAGCAACAAAAGTGGCTCGGTAGCCATCGACGTGTTGCACCAAACGGCGGCCAGCTGCGGGGAAGTCGAAGACCATCTCGGGAGCATGCAGGGTGAGCGCTTCGAGGTCGACCAAGTTGATGTCGGCCCGCTTGCCTGGCTGCAGGGTGCCGCGGTCGGTGAAGCCATACACGTCGGCAGTGCGGCCTGTCTGCAAGTGCACCACGTGTTCGAGCGAAACTCGCTCGCCGCGGCTGCGATCGCGCACCCAATGGGTCAGCAACGTAGTGGGCATGCTTGCGTCGCAGATGAGACCGCAATGCGCTCCCCCATCGCTGAGGCCAAGCACAGCGTTGGGGTGCAGCATCATCTCGCGAATCGCATCGAGGTTGGTGTCCTCGTAGCTCCCGAGCGGCGCAAACAAAAACGCTGTGCCGTCGCGCTCAAGCATCCAATCGAGCACTACCTCTTCGGGCGAACGACCCTCGCGCTCGGCAACCGCAGCAACGCTGAACTCTGGTGCTGGCTCGTAGTTGGGCGTCTCGCCAAGCTGGAAGATACGCGACCAGCGCGACATCAGCGCTTTGGTGATGGGGCTTGATGTGCTTGGGGCGCAGGCGAGCAACGCGGCACGCATCTCGGGGCGCTTGAGTTCGGCCACGCGCTCGGCAAGCGGCAACGAACTCAGCTTTCGGTAGGTGGGGTGGGTGATGAACGGATGCAGCGACGACTGCAGGCTGAACAACATTCCGGTTGGGCGACATGGCACCTGCGGCACGATGCGCAACCCTTCGTCGGCGGCGGCCGCCGCACTGTCAAGCGCAGCGCGATAGCCCAACGGACCGGCTTGAGTCTGCGCCAGCGTGTACGTGACGGTGGCCCCACTGCGGCGAGCAACCTCGGCCATCCATGCGCCGAGCTCGCCCACCGGCGAGCCGTCGTCGATGGCCTGAAAGACGCCGTGACCCGCAAGGCCAAAGGCATCGCCGATAGCCATCAGCTCGTCAATGGGTGCCCGCGTTCCGGGAACGAGGCCGTGCTTTGATCGGTGCAAAATGGTGCGTGAAGTGCTGAACCCGGCAGCACCTGCATCGAGCGCTTCGCGCACGATGTCGGCCATCTGGGCGATCTCATCGTCGGTTGCGTCTTCGTGAGCGCGATCACCGAGCACGTATGCGCGCACTGCAGCGTGAGGGATCTGCGCGGCGACATCGAGCACCCGCGGCATGGCATCGAGCGCATCGAGATACTCAGGGAAGGTCTCCCACTGCCAGTTCATGCCCTCGTGCATCGCCGTGCCAGGAATGTCTTCGACACCCTCCATCAACTCGATGAGGAAGTTATGCGCGTCGGGTCGGGCCGGCGCAAAACCAACACCGCAGTTACCCATCACAATGGTGGTGACGCCGTGCCAGCTCGACGGACTCACTTGTGGATCCCATGTGGCCTGACCGTCGTAATGCGTGTGAATGTCGACCCAGCCTGGAAGCACGGCGAGCCCTGACGCATCGACCTCGCGCGTGCCGCTGCCAACAACGACGCCCACTTCAGTGACGATTCCGTTGTCGATGGCGATGTCACCCACGAACGCTGGCGCACCAGTTCCGTCGACAATGTTTCCGCCTCTAATCACGATGTCATGCATCTGGCGAGTCTATGACTCGGTCGGTTCGACGGCCGATCCGTAG
>JAPKZR010000214.1 GCA_026393695.1 Actinomycetota bacterium | reverse complement strand
GACTCGGCAAGGGTTCGTTCGTCACGCCGCGAGCATTCGACGTTTTCGCCGACACGCTCGGCAGCCAATTTCTGTCGCATCCCCCCATCGAGCCGTACGCCGTAACCATCTCGCCTGGAGCCGAAGCCGACCCACTCGTGGCAGGCATCGAACCATTCCACGCCGACGACGAGCTGTATCTCTGCGAGTACCACGGGCACATCGAGCCGCTGCTTGAGACCCGTTGGCACGGCAACTCGGGGGCTGGCTTCACCGAAGCCGACTGGCCCATCGATGACCCGCGCCTCGTGATGTATCGCCGACCGCTCGGCGACGGCTGCGTGCTGTACTTCACGCTCGGACACTGCCGCAGCCATTACGACATGATCGCTCCACCGTTCAACGGAATGTATTGGCCAAAGATCGAGCGAGGCTCCTGGGAGTTGGCGCAGTACTACGAACTCCTTCGCCGCGGAATTGCGTGGGCCACCCAGCCCGCTATCGGTCGTGCCGACACCGCCGGGCGCTCGAAGGACCCTCGCTGATGCTCGCCGGCTTAGTTACCGGAATCCGCCGATTCGAACTCGTTGAGGTTCCAGAACCACTTCCTCGCCCCGGAACCGCCGTGGTGCACATCACCCGTTGTGGAATCTGTGGCACCGACGTGCACGGGTTCTTAGCCAACGAGCCATACAACCCTGCGATATGCGGGCACGAGTGGGTTGGCGTTGTCACTGCTGTAGGCGCCGACGTTCACAACACCACCGAAGGCGATCGGGTCGTGGCCGGCGTCGCTCCCCCATGCGGCACCTGCGCCGAGTGCCGAGCCAACCGGGGCGCCTATTGCATCGCCGCCTTCTTGGGCATGGTCGGCCGCGATCCACTCGCCCCACCGCATGGCGGTTTCGCTCCGCGCATCTCACTCGACGCCAACCGACTCATCAGCGTTCCGAGCGCTCTCAGTGACGACGCAGCAGCCATGGTCGAACCGGCAGCGGTGGCTCTGCACGCGGTGCTGCGCACCCCACCTCGAGCCGACGACACCGTGCTCGTTCAGGGCTGCGGACCAATCGGGCTGTTGGTACTGCAATGCGTTCGGGCCTTAGGCGTGGGGCGCGTGATAGCCATCGAACCCAACGAACGACGACGCGCTCTGGCGCTCGCGTGCGGCGCAGACGACGCAATCAGTCCGCAAGACGCTGTGGCTCAATTCGCTCGGCGCGGCGCAGACATTGTGTTCGAGTGTGCGGGCATCGCGCCCACGGTGCAGAGCGCGGTAGATCTTGTGCGGCGCGGCGGCCAGGTAAATCTCGTTGGTCTCGCCAGTGGCAATGCAACGGTGTCGCCCGGATCGTGGCTCATCAAAGAGGTCTCCGTCATTGCTTCGCTCGGCTATGTGCATCACGAGTTTGGTCAGGTCATCAACCTGATGACCGATGGCCTGGTCAACGTGCTCATGCTGCACGATCACACCGTGTCACTGCACGAACTGCCGATGGCCATCGCCGAACTGGCCGATGATCCGTCAAGCGCCACAAAGATCTTGGTCGATCCGCAGCGCTGAAGTTTTCCACGCAACGCGATGCGTCACGGCGCTCAGCGCTGCTTACGAAGTAAGCGTTGGCGTTGCGGACACCACGCAGTCGGTGGTGGTGTAGGCGGCAATACGGTCGAGTGCTCCGGTCACTTCAGCGCTGTTGAGGCTGGTGATGTCGGCTTCGAACTTCGGGTCATCGGCGATACCACTTGTGTCGTAGCCGTGTGTAGCCAGCAACGCATCGAATTGAACATAGAACTGTTGGGCTGTGTCGATGTCGGCTTTCAGGTCGGCGGGCGCCCGTTCGAGCAGCGTCTGAAGTTGTCCGATCAACAACTTCATCGCACTCTTGGTCTGCTCGGCGTTCGGCGACAGCAAGTCATTGCCAAGGGTTTCGTTAGCCTTTCTGAACGCGATGATCAGCGTGCAGAAATCTGCTTTCGACGCCGCATCAGCACCAACCGAGCCACCACTACCAACGGTTCCGCTGCTTGAGCATCCGGACAACGCCAGAACCACGACCACAACAATTGACCCGAGTGCCTTCATACGCATGTGAGCACCCTAGCCATCGATCGCAGCCGCCTCAGGGCACCGTTGTGGCCGCCGATTCGGGCTACGAGGTCGACGACACCCACGCTGCGAAGACCTGCGAGTAGTGGCCGCCTGCGGCCAGCAACTGCGCGTGTGATCCGTCTTCGATGAGTCGGCCGTCTTCGAGTACCAACACGCGATCGGACCGCATCGCGGTTGAGAGTCGGTGCGCGATGGCGATGATGGTTCGACCCTGAGCCAAGCGCTCGAGCGCCCTCGCCATGCGCACCTCGGTGAGCGCATCGACTGACGAAGTGGCCTCATCGAGGATCAGCACATCGGGGTCGGCAACCGACGCACGGAGCAGAGCGACAAGCTGACGCTCGCCTGCCGAAAGTTGCGTCCCGCGCTCACCCACGCGAGTGAGCAAACCGTCGGGCATCGTGAGCAGCCAATCGTCGAGATCGAGGGCAGTCACAGCACGTTCGAGATCGGCGAACGAGGTTCCAGGCAACGCGAACTCAAGGTTGGCCGCGATGGAATCGTCGAACAAGAACGGCTCCTGTGGCACCACAACCAAACGTTGGCGCAGTTGCTCGTTGGACACGTGGGTGAGTGGAACGCCACCCAACCGGATCTGGCCAGCGACCGGATCTGCGAGACGAGCAAGAAGGCGTCCAAGAGTGGTCTTTCCCGAACCCGTGGCGCCGACCAGAGCTATCTGCTGCCCCGCTGGAATGTGTGCGCTGACGTTGAACAGAACCGGTTGGTCGTCACCAACTTCGCCACGAGTGCGATAACCAAAGGTGACGTCACTGATATCGATCGGCAACGGACCCTCGGGCAACGCCACAGGCTGCAGCGCCTGCGGCGGCCCGACCGGAAGGTCGAGCACCGCAAGCAGCCGTCGCATACCGGCCACTGCCGTTTGTGTCTGGTCGAGCACCTCGGTGAACTCGGCGATGGGTTCAAGGAACCGGTATGTGAGGAACACGAACCCAACCAGCGCACCGGCCGTGAGGCCACCGGCGGCACCGCGAGCAACACCAACACCAACGACAGCTGAAACGGTGAACGCACTAAAGACCTCACCGGATGGAAACAAGAACGCACCGATGAAGCCGGCTCGGATGAACGAATCGGCCCGCTGCTTGGCGACCAACTTGGTGCGCGACGCAAGCACTGGTCCAGCGCCGTACGCGCGCACTGTTTCGGCGCCGGTGACCAGCTCGGTGACGCTGCCCAAGAAGTCGGCGTTCAAGCCACGGGCTTTGCCATACGCATCAACGAGATGGCGCTGCACCGAACGCAGCACCAGCGCAAGCGGGGCAGCAACGCCCAACGCAATGATCGCCAGCAACCAGTCGTACGAGAGCATCACGGCAGCGACAATCACCATGAGTGCGGTGTCGAGAATCCATGCGAGTCCGCCCCAAGAAAAGAACTCGGCGAGGGTCTCGACATCGGAGGTGACTCGCGCGACCAATGCGCCACGACGTTCGTCGTTGTGATCGGCAATGCTCAACCGGTGGATGTGTCCGATCACGCGAACCCGGAGCTCATATAGCGCCCCTTCGCTGCGGAGGCCAAGCCGCTTCACCGCAGCCCGCTGCGCCAGCGATGTGACCACAATGGTCGCTGACGAGATGACTGCGAGCACAGCGATGACCCGCATGTTCACGGTGTCACGCACAAAACCATGGTCGATGGCTTGCTGCACAACCACCGGAATCACTACCCGGCCGGCCGCGCCGATAATCGCGAGCAGCATCGTGAACCCGAAGCCTTGACGAAGGAGCGGAGACTCGCGAACGCCTCGACCCAGAATCTGCGCGGCACCCATGCGGCCGCCAAGTTCCTCATCCATCACGAGTCCATTCGCTCAGGTGCTTCGAGCGACGCCGTGATGGCTTCACGATCTACCTCGAATGCTTCCATCAACGATCGGTAGGTCTCGTTGTTTTCAAGTAACTCGGCGTGAGTACCAGTTGCGGCGATGGAGCACTCGTGCAAGAACACCACATGGTCGGCCAGCGCAATGGTGCTTGGACGCGATGCCACCATGAGCACCGTCGTGTCGCTCAGCGCTGAACGAAGGTTGGCAACGACCCGGGCCTCTGTGGATGGATCGAG